>DAHXMQ010000289.1 GCA_027371625.1 Candidatus Methanoperedentaceae archaeon
GACAAATAAGGTTTAATATACCCTTTAATCATTGAGTAAATTGAAATGCCTGAATTGAAAAGCGACGAGTACATATTATCTGCCATAAACACGAAGAACGAGGTTATAGATGTCGTGGTGTGCAAGTGCGGGCACTGCAATGAGGTCGTTCCCAAGGTCGGAAAATGCCCTGAGTGCAACACCGAGTACATCCACACCAATACGGTCGAGAACCCTGAAACGGGTTATATCCATTTCATCTATGAATGTTCCGGCTGCCCTCCGGTGAAAAGGAAAGCCCAGAAGATAATCAAGATAAACGATGGCAGCAATAACAAGAAGTCAAAGGACGAATTGATAAAGAGCTTCTTTTAAGTTTCGGTTACAAATTTAATCGCGTCCTTCGGGTGCAGTGCATCTACTCCATTCTGTTTTAGGTAGGCATGAACATTTACTGCATCTCTAAAATCCTTATCAAGCGTTACAATTATTGCCGAAAAACGATTTGCACATCTTGCAATATAGATATCTTTACTTGGAATTTTTTCTTCATCAGGAAATTTTAAAGAGTTAGAAAAATCTCGTTTTATTTTTTCAGAAGTATGAAATATATCTTGAATCAAGAGGTCAATTCCAGGCAATATATGTTCATTTTTATTATGGATTATTCTTTCCAATTTATTCGGGATATTATTTTCATAACGGCGATTATATTCTCTATCGAGGTATATTGTATGACAGTTCTTTAGCAAATATGTGAGAAATTTTGCTGAACTGAAGTCTTTGTTATCGTGTTCATCGACACCTCTTAAGGCACAATAAAAAATATTTTCGTCAACAATAAATTTATACTTCATTTATTTTGACTCGATTGCTTCAAGATAGTCTATAACGCTTCGAATATTTTGCTCGAAAAATCCAGGTAATCCACCTGAAACCCTTCCATACTCATCGATATCCAACTTTTTTATCTCCGCAACTCCATTTTCATTTTTAAAGTAATAAATTACGATATCATCGTGCGAAATTTCCTTTTTTGCCAACGCATTAAGAAATCCAAATAAAATGTGTTCACTGTGTGTGGCAATTAAAAACTGCTTAGCTTCATTTTTAAAGATTTTAATAAATATAGAAGATATATCTGATTGAGCTTTAGGATGAAGATGAACCTCGGGTTCTTCTATAAGAAATGTATGCGAAAAAGGAGATAATGCAATAGGTAAAAACATAAAGAGTAGCTGATGAATTCCTAACCCTTCATTAATAAACGACGTCTCACCGTATGCATTTCTTGCCTTAATCTTCGCAGTCTTCCCAGGAAGAAGTTCAAAACTTATCTCAACACCTAATAGATTCTTGAACCATGACGAAAGTTGGCTTTCCAACTCTCTATTGTATGGAAGCAGGCTGTTGATAGCTAGTGACCTATCATATAAAAGCATGAAGTCTGTATCAGAAGGAGGAGTATCGGACAGCGGATACGATGTTTCTTCAAAGCCCCTTAGTCCGTAGATGGCGTGGAATGAACTAAAAAAGTCTTTTATAGAGTTAACTAATCCGTCAGTAAGCTCTTGCGCATTTGCCTGCGTGTCATATGGGATATCAGGTGGATATGAACCACCAGTGCACCTAATTGGTTCACTTATTTCATTCTGTGCATCAAAGTTGAAGTCTATTCCATCGATTTTTAAAGAGATTGGATTTTTGTTTTTTTCTCTTCCCTCTCTCCAATCCCATTCCAAGTAATATTGCCCTCCTTTAATTCCGCCGCTGTGATAATTAAGAGTGTTATTCCGAAATTTCATTTCGTAACTAACTTGTATATTCCCTATTCCTTTCTCCTTCAATGCCTGCTTTTTAGCCGGAAAATTTCCTTCGATTGAGATGCCAATAAATCTTTCATTTTTTCTAATTATATCCTCAAAAGTGCCGATGTCTATCAATTGGTTTGGATAGAGATAATATTCAATAGTGGATTTTTGAGGTTTAGGAGGAGTCAAAAAAGATTTACCACCTATAAACCCTGTTTCCCCTTCACTGGATGTTTTCAAAGTCTGTTTTATAAGCTGAAGCGCCTGAAAAATGCTGGATTTCCCGCTATTATTTTGCCCTATAAATAACGTAATGGGTTTAAATTCAAGAGAAGTATCTTTATGTAACTTGAAATTCTGGAGCTTTATTTTTTGCAGCATAGATGCTATTATTATTTTCTTTTATATTTATAAACTCGCATCAATCAATGAAAACAGGCTTATCACAGTGCGGAATCAAATTTAATTCCTCCGCAGTTTCCAACAGTTTTTCGATTGCAACAATCCCATCGCCAATATCCAGCGTATAATCGTTCACATAAAGCTGGATGTGCTGCTCAATCACCTCGTCGTCCAGTTCCTGAGCATTGCTCCTGATATATTCCTTCGTCTGCCCCCTATTTCGAAACGCATATTCGACGCTCTTTTTAACGAGATCATCTATTTTTCTTATCATACCCGCGCCAAGTTCCCTTCTCGCAAGAATCCCGCCGAGGGGTATCGGCAAGCCCGTTTCCTCCTCCCACCATTCTCCGAGGTCAACGAGCTTTACAAGATTGTAATTTTGATAAGTGAATCTCCCTTCGTGGATAACCAGACCTGCATCCACAGTTCCAAGGCTTACTGCATTCATAATGCGGTCAAAAGGCATTTCAACAATTTTTATACATGGTTCAAACAGTTGCAGAAGGAGATAGGCTGTGGTCATCTTTCCCGGGATTGCGATGCTTGAATGGACAAGTTCTGAAAGTTTTATCGGTTTTTTAGCGACTATAAGAGGTCCGCATCCCCTTCCCAAGGCGCTGCCGCTGTGGAGAAGACCGTAATTCTCCCTCAGAAAGCCGAAGGCATAGAAAGACGCTTTTGTGATATCCAGTTCCTTATTCAAAGCCCGTTCATTCAATCCCTCCACGTCCATTAATATCTCGGAGAATTCCAACTCCGTCTTAAGCTTTTCATGCGCTAAGGCATAGAAAATAAACGTGTCGTTGGGGCATGGGGAATAGCCTATGGAAAGTGTCATAATCTTTTAACGAGTTCGCTCACTACCTTGTTTGCATGCGAGGCTGCAAGAGGTATGTTCCAATTCTTAGTATCCCTTTCCTCGATTATATTGCTTATGCCGCGAATCTCGACCATAGGGATTCCATAAAGCGCACAGATATGAGCAACAGCAGCGCCTTCCATGTTCTCGCATATACCATTGAAGCGGTTTTTCAATATTTCCCCGCTCTCCCTTGTTCCTGAGACCTGTGATACTGTTACAAAATTGCCAGAGGTTACGTTAAAACCGAGGTCGGCTGAAACCTTTACTGCAAGCTTTGATAGCTCCAAATCCAGTGGAAAGGTATTGTAATATTCCTTCCCATTTTTCAACAGTGGGTTTATGGCTTCCATCGAATTCCATCCCTCCTTTGTTAAAACTCCTTCCTCGCCGTAGTTCTCACTCTGGGCAATAGCAACATCACCGGGTTTGGCATGAGTATTATAAGCTCCACCGATTCCGAACAGTACCAGCAAATCAATATCGTAATTTTCAAGCAAAAGTGTCGTGGAGTGGGCGGCATTGACTTTGGCAATACCGCAGTGAGTGAATATAATGGATTTCCCGTGCAATTCCCCCCCGGAAATAATTTTTAAATCATCGTGCGGCATGGGCTTGATTTCGCGCCTCAGTTCCTTTGACTCCAATGGTGTCGGCACAATGAGTGCAAGATTCATGCTCTCTAATAATTACCTGATGAAATAAAGCTTTTATATAAGCATGCGGGCATAACTGGTATGATGGCACGAAAGCTGAATAAAGAGGACTTGAATCTTCTAAGAAAGCTTGCGCCTGAGCTTGCTGACCCCACATGTGCACACGCAGGATGGGAATTCAGGTCAGTGCTTCCCCCCTGTGAGCCAGCATGTCAGTGCTTCACAGGAGGATTTCAGGGAGCGCCTCATGAAACTTTCGGATGATGAATTGAACTATCTTATCAACCTGATTTTGGAGGGAATGGAGAGCCTTCATTGCGTTAGAAAAGAACATGCAGATGTTTTAGTCGAAGTGGTAGGTATCCGTCTCTCAACAGTGAAAGCCACGGAATTGCTTGAACTTTACAAATTTGTTGGTGACTGAAATGCCGCATGTGATGGAACTCTTCGGGAAAACCCGTGTTGTCGTGAAGGACGGGAAGGTTGTGGAGGTCGGGGAGCCGATTGCAGACTGGTGCCCTGTTTTCAGCAAAGTAGCGGACATTTCAAGGCTTACACCCGAGGAGGCAAAAAAGAATATGGAATACAGGATACGAGAGCTTGGGATGTTCACCCCGAAAAGGAGGTTTGATTACGGGATTTTTGTTAATTTCGGTGCAAGCGAGATAATGATGACTGGTTTGAGGCACAGTGTGATCGATTCGACTGTTACGGTATGCGACGGCGCTGGCACCGTGATTACAAGCGACCCCGGACTTGTCCAGGGGATGGGAGCCCTGATGTCGGGGCTTATCGAGACAGAGCCGATACCTGAGATAATCGAAGGCATTGAATCAAGAGGTGGAGTGGTTCTTGATAAGGCAAGCGCGGGGATTGACCAGGTTGCAGGTGCCAGAGCTGCATGCGAACTTGGGTATAAGAATATCGCTGTCAGCGTTACATGGCTTCGAGAAGCAAGGGAACTCCGGAAGATAGAGAAGGAATACAATGTCAGTTTAATCCTGATAGGAGCACATCTCACAGGAATAAGAGGTAAAGATGTTGAGCTCCTCGGAAAACTGGATATCATCACAGGATGTGCCTCAAGGATTATACGGGAAGCGGTGAAACCGATTCTCCAGGCAGGCACATCCGTTCCCATGTTTGCCATGACGCAGAAGGGAAAAGAGCTTATTCTGGAGCGGGCAAAGGAAGTCGATTCGCCCATTCTCGTAAGCACAGAGAAGCTTCCTGTGCTGCCTTTGCAAAAGCAGCCAAGACCTCTTGGATAGGGAGGAATTCACCTGAAATTGCCGGAAACGCCTGATATAGCACTCTCAGTAAGTTTGTTTGTAATATTCATTATCGTATTGCTTGGACCATTTTTGGTCAGAAAAATCGAACACAATCTCGAGGCGTTTCTTTTTTCTATGGGTTTAGTTGCCGTTACTCTCGATACAATATTATTGGAAGTATCATCCAATGCCCCCGGTGAAATTCTACCGAACTGGAATTTCGGACTGGTTGAGAAGGCAATCCTCGATCCACTCGAAATCACAATAGCTGTTTTGGTTGCAGGTCTGGTTTTTCATTACGGACGCAGCAGGCTTAAAGACTTAACAGATTGGATACTTGATAGAGTCCAACTCAAGGTGTTTGTATTTTTGGTGGTTGTTATACTGGGATTGGTATCAAGCGTCATAACTGCCATAATAGCAGCCTTGCTTCTCGTAGAAATCGTAAGCACCTTGAAGCTAAACCGCAAAACACAGGTAAACCTTGTAATAATTGCCTGTTTTGCCATTGGTCTTGGGGCTGCACTTACACCAGTTGGCGAGCCTTTATCCACCATTGTAATAAAAACCAAACTGCAGGAGGATTTCTGGTATCTTTTTTATCAGATCGGGAGATACATAATTCCTGGCATAATCGGTCTTGGAATTGCCAGCATGTTTTTCGTTGGGAAAAAGCAAAAAGCAGAGGTCGTAACCCCTGAAGAGGAAAGTGAAACATTAAAAGATGTCGGTATTCGGGCGTTCAAGGTATATGTTTTTGTCATGGCGCTTGTCTTCCTGGGAATCGGTTTTATACCGATTGCCGAGTGGTACATCAAATCACTTGTGCCACAGATGCTATATTGGGTAAACAGCGTTTCTGCCGTACTGGATAATGCCACGCTTGCCTCTGCCGAGATTACAAAGGACATGGTTACATTACAAATTAACAGCGCACTTATGGGATTACTGATTGCAGGCGGGATGTTGATTCCGGGGAACATTCCAAATATCATCGCGGCGAACAAGCTGCGCATAACGAGCAAGGAATGGGCAAAGCTGGGCGTCCCGCTTGGGGCATTGATACTGGTTGTGTACTTTGTAATCCTGTTTGCGGTGAAAATTTGAAAATCAGTAAATTGAAGTATTTAAAAAATAAAAAGGATATTATGTTTGAAAAGGTATTGTTTGCGACTGATCTTTCGGCATATGCGGAGAAAACCTTTGAATGCATTGGTGAGATCCCCTGGGTAAGAGAAGTTGTACTATTGCATGTGGTTGATGCAACATACCCTTCAAAGCATGGGTGGGTTCATGGACCGCATATCGAGGATGCAAGGATGCATCTTGAGGAGCATAAAGTCCATCTTGAAAATCTCGGATTGAAGGTAAAAACTAAAGTGGATGTGATAACCGAAGGTAATATTTCACATTCCATTCTGAAAACTGCGGATGAGGAGAATGTCTCCTTAATCTTGATGAATGCCCACGGGAAAAGCCTGATAAAAGGCTTGCTTCTTGGAAGCATTGCCCTTGACGTATTGCGCCATGCAAAGAAGGATGTCCTGCTCATGCGTTATAAATTAGTCGATGGCTTTGATGGAGAAAAACTTCAAAAATTCTGTGAGAGGATTTTCTCAAAAGTGGTTTATCCTACCGATTTCTCAGAACCTGCTGAGAAGGCACTATCATTGTTAAGAAAATTGAATAGTATAAAAGAGATAGAGCTTGTGCATGTGGTAACCAGAGGAGAGATAGAAGAAGAAATAGAAGCCAATGTCCAGGAAGCGAAGAAAAAGCTTGATGACATAAAGGATGAACTTAACAGAGCTGGCTTTACAGTAAACGAGCATGTCCGTGTGGGAAACCCTGCTGAGGAGATTTGCTCTGTAGCAAGGGATGAAGATGCGTCGTTGATAGTTATGAGTTCTCACGGGAAAGGCTGGATTAAGGAATTATTGCTGGGTGATACGGCTTATGATGTGGTCAAGAATTCACAAAGACCGGTTCTGGTCGTGAGAGCCATATAAACAAACTTAGATAGATTCATATCCATCCAAAGAAAGAAAAGTATGTATGGGGCAACCTCTGTACGATGTATTTTTCATAATCGGCGCGGTATTGATTCTTGGGTTCATCACATCCTTGATATTCGAGCGCACCAAAATTTCAAATATAATTCTCCTGATGTTTGCGGGTATGCTTTTCGGACCTGTTCTGAAGATTGTCAGCGTCGAAGGAACAATTTCGGTGATTGCACCCTATATTAGCATACTTGCTCTTATCATCCTACTCTTTGGTGCGGGGTTGAACCTCAACATCTTCAACGTTCTTACCACTCTTGCAAAGGCATCGGGTTTTACAGTGCTGGTCTTCGGCCTGAGCATGATTTTTGTGGGAATTTCGATGCATCTTATTTTCGGCTGGACATATCTTGAGGGACTTTTGCTCGGCGCGGTCTTGGGTGGAACGAGTTTTGCCATTGTTACTTCCATCATCTCCAAACTAACGATGAACGAAGATTCAAAGGTTATACTCACCCTCGAATCCGTGCTGACAGACCCACTTTGCATAATTATTGCCATAGCCTTGATCGAAATCATAAGCTTGGGTACTGTGAACCTGAGAAATACTGCAGTGTCGCTTACAAGCGCTTTTTCAATAGCAATAGTCATAGCTGTTATTTTTGGGATATTCTGGATTGGAATAATAAATAAGCTCTACATTAAACAGGTGGGGTATTCCATGACAATAGCGATGGTTTTTATATTATATTCCCTCGTGGAAGCTGCCGGAGGCAACGGTGCCATTGCAACTTTTGTTTTTGCATTGCTTCTTGGCAATTTTAACGAGATTGCGAAAAGACTTAAATTAAAAGGGGAGTTTGCACTTGATACAAAGTTCAGGGATTTTCAGGTAGAAGTATCTTTTTTTGTAAGGACGTTTTTTTTCATTTTCATAGGGCTCATGTTTAATATCGAGGCGTTAAATTCAACAGTATTAACAATGGCACTGGTGGTTTTTATAGTTCTGATAATAGCGAGGATAATTGGTGTCAAGGCGCTCATAACGGCAGATAAGAATATCGCCCCATTTGAAAAGTCAATATTATCCATGATACCCCGCGGACTTGCCGCTGCTGTGCTTGCATTGATGCCGCTATCGGCAGGCATAATAATACCATATTTTGCAGAGATCGTTTTCAGCATAATAATCTTAACCAATCTTGCAACTACGTTTAGCGTGTTCATGATCGAGCGGAAAAAAATTGCACGAAGCACGTTAAAAACGCTATGAAGAAGCCAATGAACATTCTACCATTTCATCCCCGCCGACCTTATCAGTACGTATTTTATAGCATCGTTGACCAGGAGTACAAAAATTAAGTAATATGCTACGACGGTAAGTGTATAAACAAGAGGTATGGGCGTGAGACCGGGAATACCGAGGGTCGATATTATTCCGACTACTATTATGTCCAGTATTATCGCCACAATTAACGTGCTGCTCGGAGCCGAGTTCCAGAAATGTCTCCTTTCCCTCACCATAAGTATCGTGAATGCGCCGGAGTAAAAAAGCATCTCAAAAGCAAACGTATGAAGGGCAGGTATGTTGGTTCGCAGCCCAAAATACCCCAAACCCACATAGAGAAGACCGAAGTGCTCTATGAGCGTCATAATGCCCAGAATCATAGCGACCTTGACAAGTCCTGTTATATTCCACGTATCAGGCTTTTTTGACCATCTGACTCGGTCGGTAGAAAGAGAGAGGGTCACGAAATCAGTGACTAATAAGAGAAGGACTATATCGAAAGCGCCTACTACGGAAAGACCTGTCAATATGAAAGATAAGGTTACGAAAACGACAACCTCAAAAGTCTTGATTATCTTATTAAGCGTCCATGTTATTATCCTCTGATATATCATCCTGCCAGTCCTTACCAGATCAACAATGTTGGATAATCCCTCACCGGTCAGAACAGCGCTGGCTGCGCCTTTCGCTACATCCGTTGCATTGCTGACGGCTATTCCAACCTCAGCCTGTTTGAGTGCAGGTGCATCGTTCACTCCATCTCCAGTCATCCCGACCACATGCCCTTTGGACTGTAAACTCTTCACTATTGTGTATTTATCCTCAGGGTATATTTCGGCAAACCCATCGCTTTCCTCGGCTACTTCAGCAGCCTTTGTAAGGTCTTCTTTTGCGTACCTCTTCAAGTCCTGTGCCCTTACTATGTTTTCGCCGAGTTCTACCTGCTTTGCTATTTCTCTGGCAATGGGCAGGGCATCGCCTGTAAGCATTTTTACGGACACGCCTAAACCCTTTAATTCTTTTATCAATTCCATAGAATCGAGTCTTGGATTATCGTACAATGCAACCAGCCCCACCAGTTTGGGATTGTCATTTTCTTCACTTTTGGCTACAGCCAGAGTCCTGTAGCCCTTCATAGCTAATTCGACCATACCGCTCTCGAGCCTGTTTATTTCATCCTCCTTTATACTACAAAGCCCGGCTATTATGCGAACCGCCCCTTTCATTACCCTGAAACTCTGACCACCTTTTTGTATTATAGCTTCAGTCCTCTTGGTCGCCGGATCGAACGGGGTGAACTCCTTTTGTACATACGCTTCACCTGGCAATTTCCTGTCTCTTGCTGAAGTTATGAATGCGATATCTATCGGATCCTGGTTTGCTTCCTGGGATGCCAGCGCTCCATACAATATTACATCTTCCTCGCTGAAACCCACCACAGGTGAAACGTTGGTTATCGTGAGCCTGTTCATCGTTATTGTTCCGGTCTTGTCTGTGCAGAGAGTATCCATTGTTGCCGCATCCTCTGAAGCAGTGAGCCTTGTAACAAGCACGCCTTTCTTTACAAGCTCAATTGATCCAATAGCCATGCTTACAGTGAACATCGCCGGGAGTGCTACGGGTATGGCTGAGACAAGCAAAACCAGGGCGAGCGGTAATATCTCCAAAACGTTAATTCCTCTTGCTACAGATATCACTATAGTCAAGCCGAGAAGCGTTCCGACTATGGCAAGCAGCCATGTCACAACTTTCGTTGTCACCTCTTCCATGTGCAGTTTTGGTCTGGCGATCTGAACCAGTTGCGCAGTCCTGCCGAAATAGGTCTTCGCTCCGGTAGTCTGGACAATAGAATTTGTCTCTCCTCTTCTAACTATCGAGCCGGAATACAGGACATCGCTCTCTTTTTTCTCAACCGGCATGGATTCGCCTGTGAGTGCTGATTGATCTACCTCAAGTTTTCCATCTATTATCTTGAGATCAGCAGGAATGAAATCCCCTGCTCTTACTCTAACCACATCTCCGGGGACAAGTTCTCTTGCCGGTACGAGGTACCATTTTCCGTCTCTTCGCACTCTCGCATTGACCTGCAGCTTCTTCTTCAGGGATTCTATTGCACCGGAAGCTTTCTCCTCCTGCAGAAATCCCAGTATAGAATTAAACAGCAGGAGGGCGCCGATAATGTATAAATCCAGATACTTGCCCAGAATGAACGAGATCAGCATGGTGAGTTCAAGCATCCAGGATGTTAATCCCCAGAATTTTTTTGCAAATCTCAACAGCGGATTTTCTTTCTTCTCGGGGACTTCATTAAAGCCGAACTGCTTTATCCTTTTTTCAACTTCCTCTTTTGTTAAACCTGTTTGAACATCGACATTTAGTTCATCTGCTTGCTTCCAGTTCATAGTACCGAGATACTCAAAGCTTTTATATACCTTTAAAAGTATCGAAACTTATTAGCATTCACGAAACGGAGATTGTATGGTTTTTATTGGTCAAGGACAATTATATCAGTTCGCTTATGATGTCTTCACATTTATTCTGATTATTATAGTTACAGCCATCTTTGCAAGAATTTCAAAAACGTTGATCGACAGAGGAATGAAATCAAGCAATCCATATCTTGTTGCACGTATAAAACAATACATATTCGTATTTATCTGGGTAATCGGCATTATTTTTGGGCTAAAGCAGATAGGCATCTCTACAGATATCCTGATACTGTTAATAGGGCTTGCTGGTATCGGTTTTATTGCTTCTGCGCTATATGTCCTGCAGAATTTCGTTTCCCGTTCATTCCTGAATCTTCAGATGCAGTATAAAGTTGGAGATGTGATTTCAATTAAAAATTATACCGGGAAAGTTATAGAAATTACCGAACTTAATACGGTTTTACTTGATGAAGCTGGGAAATTAATAGCAGTTCCCAATGTGCATTTTTTGAAAGAGATATGGATAAATAGCTCAGTATCAGCAGGCTATGAGATGACAATCCCTGTAATAATCAGTAAGGATATCGATGCAGTCGATTTTGAGAGAGAGTTATTACATTCAATTAAAAAATTGCATAACTATTTCAAAAAAGAACCAATCATGATTACTTCTAAAGCAGATGAAAAGGCAACAGAGTTTTCATTGATGCTATATTTGAAAGATCCAGAGAATAAAAGCATTGTTACTGTTGAAATTAATGATATGATAAATAAGTTATTATTCAGGATGCGCAGCCCAGTCGGAAGGTAATTGTATGGCAACAGATCCCGTATGTGGAATGTATGTTGATGAAAAAAGTTCATCGCTAATAAGCGAGAGAGGAGGCAAGAAGTACTACTTCTGCAGTGCGAACTGCAAGCTACAGTTTGAAAAGCCAGAGAGAGAACTTAGCAACCTGCGAATCGCATTGATGGTTTCATGGCCACTTACCATAGTTGTTGCAATACTCACTTACATCCTGCTACTCAGTTATGGCTCTTACGTCATGCTAATACTAGCCAGCATAGTGCAGTTCTATGCAGGGCAAAGATTCTATGCAGGCATAGCCGATGCAGTCAAGAACAAGTCAGCTAACATGGACACATTGATAGCAATCGGCACAAGCGCAGCCTGGGCTTACAGCACAGTAGTCACATTGTTCCCTTCGATCTTTCCTACTGGTGGAATATACTTCGATACATCCACCATAATAATATCCCTGATACTGACTGGAACATACATGCAGAGGCTTGCGGAGTCAAGGGCATCCACGGCAGTTTCAGCACTGATTGCCTTACAGCCAAGAGTAGCGCACAGGATTGAAGGAGGCAAGGTTGTAGATACTGCTATCGAGCAGATCAAGGAAGGAGATATCCTTTTAGTAAAGCCTGGAGAGAAGATACCTACCGACTCTGTAGTCGCAGACGGAGAGAGTTCGGTTGACGAATCGATGATTACTGGAGAGAGCATGCCGTTAACCAAGAGGGCAGGTGATAAGGTAATAGGGGGTACCATCAACTCTACTGGCTCGCTGAGAATTAAAGCTGCTAAGGTTGGAGAGAACACCGCACTGGCACAAATAATAAAGATCGTCCAGGATGCAGCTTCAAGCAAAGTCCCTATACAGAAGTTGGCAGATAAGATAGCATCCTATTTTGTGCCAGCAGTTGTGCTATCTGGACTCGCAGCCTCGCTTTCATGGTACTTTATAGGAGGAGTTGGAATTAACGTCTCTATACTCATATTTGTAAGCGTGCTTATCATAGCCTGCCCGTGCGCACTTGGCATAGCAACGCCAGCCGCACTGCTGGTTTCATCCGGGAGGGCTGCTAAGGAAGGGATACTGGTAAAGAGCGGGGAAAGCCTCCAGAAAGCAAGTAGAGTAGATGCATTAGTGTTGGATAAGACAGGAACACTTACGAAAGGTAAGCCAGAAGTTACCGATATAATTGCAGTTTCTGAATATAAGGAGAAGGAAATACTGGGGTTCGCAGCCACAGCAGAAATGAATTCAGAGCATGTAATCGGGAGGGCAATAATTGCAAAGGCGAACGAGTCAATGGTATGGGCTGAATTCTCTGATAAGTTCACTTACAAGCAGGGCAGTGGCATAACTGCGTTTGATAAGAATGGCAGAAAAATAGTTGTGGGAAATAGGGATTTGTTTGATAAGGAACAGCTTGGCGGTGTTGAGAGCGAGCTTGTGAAACTTGAATCCGATGGCAAGACTACACTCATAGTAGGCGTGGATGATAAAGTTATTGGGTTGATAGCTCTGGCAGACGTGCTTAAAGAGGACAGCAAGAAGGCGATCAACGCTTTCATGAATGCAGGATACGATATATGGCTTATAACAGGTGACAATGAAAGAGTAGCCAGCTTTGTTGCAAAGCAACTATATATAAATAACGTAATTCCACAGGCGAAGCCCAAGGATAAGATGGATAAGATAGCACAGTTGCAGAAGGAAGGAAAGACAGTCGCAATGGTGGGTGACGGTATAAACGATGCGCCTGCACTTACAAAGGCAGATGTTGGAATAGCGATTGGCGCTGGCACAGATGTTGCGATACAGGCAGGCGGGATTATCCTGATAAAGAGTAGCATTTATGATGCATTCATAGCTTTGGAACTTGGTAAGAAGACTATGAACAAGATAAGGCAGAATCTCTTCTGGGCATTCGCCTACAACATAATCCTGATTCCCGTTGCTGCAGGGGCGCTGATACCTTTCTTCACAGTAAGCGTTTACAGAGTCTTGCCATTACTTGCTGCGTTTGCAATGGCATTCAGCTCGGTTACGGTGGTCTCTAACTCCCTGTTGTTAGCAAGGAAATAACGCTCAGTAGCACTGGATGCGGTCGGACAATCCTGAAATCAAATCTGCCGCCTTCCTGCACCCGTCCATATTCTTTGCCATCTCAGAGTATTGTTTTGCCCTCTCCCCGAACGACGGATTGTTCAACAGCAGATTCATCTTCTCATAAAAAGACTCAGAATCAAGGGACGAATAATCAAGCGTTTCACATATCCCGAGTTCCTTCATGCGTGCTGCATTGCTTTCCTGTTCAATCTGTCCTTTATCCGGAATTACAAGTGCGGGCTTTCCAAGCGTCAATATCTCCATAGCGGTGGTGTGCCCTGCCTGCGTGACAATCAACTCTGCGCCCTGCATATACGAAGAAATATCCTCTGCAAATCCCATTATTCTGACGTTTTTCGGGACACTTTCGCCTGTGGATTTTGTGAATATAAGGAAATCGATATCTGGGAATCTGTCTGCGATTTTCAGAATCCCATTGAAAATAGGAAGCCTGAACGAATGTCCGCCGAGCAGTGTTACCACAAAAGGTTTATCAGGCAAATCAGCTTCTTTTTCGTGTCTGCCGTTCATGGATACTACAGGTCCGATGAAGCGCTGCTTCTTCATGATATGTTTGCTTTTACTCAGGGTATTGATACAAACGGTATGCGGGGGCGGGAAATCAGGGATCAGAACCTCATCCGTAAGTGCCATCGTGGTTTTCATCATCAATTCCATGGGCTTTCCGACGAGGCGCAAGAAAAAAGTGCCGTGCTTGAAAAAAGGCTCAAGGCTTGTCTGGTTGGAGATCATAATGCAAGGCAGCCCGAGTCTGAAGGCAGCGAAGACGGAGGCAATCCTGCCGTCGGATACAACGCAGGTTGCGCCGAAATCCTCCATTATTTTTTTCTCATTCGAGATCATGGTTGAAAAATAAATTGCCGAGCTTGAACTTCTGGATATCGTGCCTTTGAGGTCAAAGGTTCCTTCCTTTCCAACCATCTCGAACTCGTTTTTAACTTCAACGGCATTGAAACTTTTTTTTAAGCGATCTAACACGTATCCATAACTTCCCATCAGGACATCGCTTCCACCTCTGGTAAGTTCCTCAGCTATCACAATATCCCTGCTCGAATGACCGTAACCCTCGCCGCATACTGAAAAAAATATCCTGTGCACCATATCTACTTTTCTAAAGTTCGTTTAAACGCTTTTATATTTTTCTACGCCGAGGGGGAGATTTGAACTCCCGCCGTGCAAAGCACGACCGGTTTTCAAGACCGGCGCCTTAGGCCGCTGGGCTACCTCGGCTTTCCTGCGAGATTGTTTGCATTGCTTATTAATATTGCCTGCATCGAAACATTTAAACATAAATAATAGTTATTGACTAAATCAACAATTAAAACGAGGTTAAAAAATGGCAAACTTGTTAATGGTCTTGTCAAAAGACCCATATACGACAGAAACCCCCGATCTCGTACTCGATATCGGGCTTGATGCAAAAGAAAAAGGGAACGATGTCTCACTGTATCTTGTGGAAGACGGCGTCACCGCAGCAAGGAAATCCGAGTTCGGGAATAAGCTTTCGGCGGCGCATAAAAAAGGAATAAAGATATACGCTGACGATAAAGCCGTGCTTTCCCGCTCGCTTACGAACAAATTGATAAGCTGGGTTGAAATCAAGGAAATAGGAACCCTTCTCGATTTCATCATGGAATACGACAGGGTCGTGTGGTTTTAGGTGATAACATGGCACAACTTACAATCGTTTCGATAAACGGTCCTTACAGGGACGAAGGCGTGTTCACGATGATGAGGCTTGCGCATGCTGCAAAGGAAAAAGGCATCACGGTGAATTTCTTTAACTATCTCGATGCCACGGTAATTGCGCACAGAGACCAGGCGCCCAAGGATTTCCCAGCCATAGAGACAATATTCGGGAACATCGTGAAAAAAGGCTTGAAGAAACCGAAGGCGGATGCCGTCGCGTGCATCAAATGCACGGATGCACGTGGGGTAACGAAGTACCAGACCGAAGGCGTGATAATCGGCGGGCTTTACGACCTCGGTGAGTGGACTGCTGAATCCGACAAGACAATACTAATAGGGTGAGAACATGGGAAAGAAAGTAAATATAATCGTAACACAGCCTCCCTACGGGAAGGAAGATGCCTTTTCATCCATACCGATGGCAGCGTCGCAGGTAGCAGCAGGGAACGAAGCCTCCATGATATTCGTGAGCGGCGGCGTTCATTCCATCGTAAAAGGGCAGAAAACAGGCTACGGAGACGTTGCAGTATGGCTGAAGGATGTCCCGGCGGTGGAAGCCGAGATAACCAAGAATATCGAGCTTGTGAGCTTCTTCGCCCTCGACAGGGATATCGAAAAGCGTGGCATTTCCGACAGTGAAATCATCGATGGGATAAAGAAAATATCCCTCGGCGAACTGACGGACAAGATACTTGAGGCTGATGTAAACCTGGTATTCTGATGGCAGAGATAATCCCGGATGAGACGCTTGACGTGAGAGGCGAATGCTGCCCCTATCCTCTTATTCTGACGAAAAAAAAGGTCGAGCAGATGAAAAGCGGGCAGATTCTGGAGATAATAGCAGACGACCCGGTTTGTCCCCAGAATGTAGATTCATGGACTAAAAAGTCCGGGAACAAACTGCTTGCGGTGAAACAGGAGGGCAAGATTTTCAATATCTTTGTGCAGAGGACTTAGGCTTTCCCCGTGGATTCGCCCAGCACAACACCTGTGGCGATAAGATGCGCAACTCTCAGAGGCTCTGGTATATTGCTGTGGGTCGAGGTTCTGCGTACAACATCAACTGCGCTTTCCTTATCTATGCCGCAGAATTGAATAAAAACAGGATTCTCCTGTGCAATTTTGTAGATTTTGCCAGCACGCTGGATTATTTCCCATCGTTTTTCAGCTTCGGGTAAATTTTCAAGCGCAAGCTTGATTTTTTCAAAATCTGGACATGAGCGCATGAAAACAATGACCGGTATATTTGTCTTTTCATAAATGCTTTTTATATCCACGGGGTTAAAGCCTGCATACGTGATGCCGTCGAGCATAATGACCCTGATCTGGGCATAATATTTTGAATTCTTAATCATCTTGACAATAACATCCGTGGCATCCATGCCGTCTTTTGTGATTTCAGAGCGAAGAACGCCATCAAGCTGCTCTCCTCCGCGGAAGAAAGCTCCGATTATTGTAACCTTCTCGTTGATTAAAGCGGAATCATCGATGGCAAGAACCCTTATTTGCGGTTTTATGTGCATTAGTTTTTTGTTAGTCAGTCCCGGTATTTAAATATGGGTTCCATCTCCCGTTAATCTTAATACTGTCGGAATATTATAAGCAGGTATGAAATTCGCTAAGAAATGCCCGAAATGCGGCGGCAATGTTCAGACAAAAAGTATAAAAAAGTCCATCGGACTTGGTTTTGTGAATATCCCGGTGGCGCAGTTCTGCCTGAATCCAACGTGCGACTGGTACCAGGATTTCTCTGAGGCAAAAAAACCGCAGGAGCTTGAGGAAAACGTCCTGCAGGTAAAAATCCCGCTATCAAAAGACAGGATGGCTGAAATAAAAAAAATGACTCCTCTCATAATCAAAGAAAATATGATGGTGGTGAAGGGTGCGATTATTGTTATTGTTCTCTCTTTTCTGCTTATCTTAATTCTTCGTTTTATTTAGAAGCTTTTATCTGGAAACCATTATATTCCCGAAAACCAAAGTAGATATCGGGTGAAAAAAATGGCAGTTGGTTTTGTGTTAATAAATGTCGCTCCAGGGGCTGAAAAGAAGGTTTTTGACACGTTAATAAAATTTGAGGAGATACAGGAACTGTATCCTTTGTTCGGGGATTACGACCTTATAGCGAAAATCCAGGCGCCGGATTATGAGACGCTAAGCGATATCGTGGTTAATAAGATAAGGACACTGAAGGGCGTGACAGAGACGAAGACACTGACCGGGGCTAAATTCTAAAAATTTATTTGGAGGCAGGAGAGGCTGCACCATTAAAGCTTATCGTAATCCGATTTCTTCTTTAGTCAGATAGCAGGCAGGGTCGTCAGCCCAGACATTGCCGTATATCGCCTCCGCACGTACGCGGAAATTCCCATTGCAGATATCGAACCACCGACAGCGCGCGCACCTGTCTGCGTTTGCTTTTATGAGGTTTTTCCTATCCTTCAGACCTGCCATAAGTCTGTCTGCTGTATCCATCCAGATTTCGCTGAATTTGCGCTCCTTCACGTTGCCGAAGGAATAATGCCTCCAGAACTGGTCGGCATGCACAGAGCCATCCCACGAAACGCATGCGATGCCTATGCCTGATGAGTTTCCTTTGTTCATCTGGAGGAGTTCGAAGACATCTGCTGCCCGCTTTGGGTCTTCTTTCAGCAGCCGGAAATAAACATACGGACCGTCTGCGTGGTTATCAACGGTAAGAACCTCTATCGGGAAGCCTCTATCATGCAGCGCCTTTGTCCTGTCTATTATAAGGTCAAGTGTCTTTCTGCTTTCCTCATGTGAAAGCTCCTGCTCCACAAGTTTTGAGCCCCGCCCGGCATAGACAAGGTGATAGAAGCAGACCCGTGGAATGTTCTCTTTTTCAAGCAGGTCGAATATCGCAGGTATATCTTTAACATTTCTCTTATTGATGGTAAAGCGCAAGCCCACTTTTATGCCCTCGGCAAGGCAGTTGCGCATGCCTTCGAGTGCAAGGTCAAACGCGCCGCTCACTCCCCTGAATCTATCATTGGTCTCCCGCATGCCGTCGAGTGAAACTCCCACGTATGAAAGACCGATCTCCTTCAGCACCTTTGCCATTTTTCTGTCTATCAGCGTGCCGTTCGTGGAGATGACGGCACGCATCCCTTTTTGCCGTGCATACAGCGCAAGTTCCGGAAGGTCTTTGCGCATGAGGGGCTCGCCCCCTGAAAACAGAATAACAGGTGCGCCGAACTGCGCTAAGTCGTCTATGAGGTCTTTTCCCTGCTGCGTGGTAAGCTCATTCTTATACTCGATATCCCGTGATTGGGCATAGCAGTGTATGCATTTCAGGTTGCATCGCCTTCCCATGTTCCACACCACGACCGGCTTTTTATCTTTTGAGAACTGTAATAAGTGCGAGGGGAGTCTGCTTGAGTCACGTCCATAGCGAAGAGCGTCTGAGGGCTCAACAGTCCCACAATAAAGCTTTGAAATACCTATCATCTGGTCTCCTTTATTCGTATTATTACGAATATTCCTATTTAAATACAGGGTATTAAGGTTTTCCCGTATTTATTAGTTCTATAATAAGCCCTTTCCTTTCATCAAATTTAATATTTATGGCGGATGCATTCTCATCAAGTTCTTTTTCTATGTATATATCGATTCCACCTTGATTATAGATAACATCACCCGCAAGCGCTTTTTTCACAGGCGTGATCTCAAAACGGGAGCAGCATCCCCCGCTTGTAAATATTCGCATTGCAGGCGCATTCTCAGCCGCCAGCTCCTTTTTTATAAGCAGAAGAGCATTCTTGTCTATGGAAAGCTTCCGTTTCAGTTTGCTATGATATGCCATCTATTCTGTTCCATTGAATTTAAGTATTATCCACGATTCTATCTGAGGTTTTATGGTATAGATGCCATGAAAGATAATAAGTTATTATTATTACGGCTAACCCGCCTGTCAGCCAGAAAAATTCTGAGGAGGCGAGAACATTATTCGTTAAATGGAGCGCTACAGCAATCAGATAAAATGGCACAGGGCGTTTTGTTGCGATACCATAGGCGGTAATGGAAGTGCTTGAGGCGTGAAAGAAAATTGCTGGTAATCGGATAGATGGCGGGGCTCCCTGTACAAAAACATAGAGTATAAATTCAGTTATACCAAACCCCAGACCTGTCAAAAAACCCAGTGTAAAAATTGATTTTTCAGTCTCGCCGTGTCGGTAGAAAAGGGGAAAAACTTTTGAAAATTCCTCGATAAAAGGTGTAAAAAGAACAGTGGAGCATAGTGAAGAAAGCGTTGGAAAAAGAAGGCATGCATGGCTTGAGAATACACCGAAGTAGAGGGTGATGGGAATACTGACAATTATTCCAGAAAAGCAAAAGAAAAGTTTCTCTTCCAATCCAGGTTTGTGCACGTGTATTATAACGTGGTTATTTTCTGCCATTCAAAATACTTCCAGAAAGCAAGCCTCAGTAGTTAATACTAATCCAGCTTCTACAGATCACTTTTCACGCGTCACCCAGTAAACCGCCTTGAACCTCTCTGAAAAATCATAGATATTGCTAGCCATCACAGCCCTGCCGTATTCGATTAATTCTCCCCCACGGTCGAGGATAAACGTGTTCTCACCGAGCTTCGTCACCGTAAAGACCTCGCCCTTATCCTCTGTACCTACATGCAGCACATCCCCGATTCTTAATTTCCTTATATCCGGTCGGACTGTTGTTTTTTCAACCATGTTATCACTTTGTGCTCCGTTGTATTCATAAATAATAAACCTACCTGATTGTACATCCAATGCCTTTTAGAAGAACTTCCACATCCTTCTGCACAGAAGTTACATCATTGTCCCTAAAAATAGTGAGCCTATATGTCACACTTTTCATATTCTGTTTATCATAAATATCAATGATCTCGGTAGAAACCACGTTCTTTGAACCACTGATAACGTTTTTTATCACCTCAGGGTCTGAACTGGCGGGAATGAAAACTGATACATCACGTGTCATATTTTTTAAATTTGCCGTCTTCCACACGCCCAATTCCTTTTCATTCAGCAGTCTTACGTTCTCAATTAGAAACTCCTTTATCTTTCCGTTTCTCTCCAAAACAACAGTCCTCGGTGTTACTTTTTTTATGCTTCCGAGATGAACCACGCCGGAGTATATATGCCGAAGCGCCCGCTCGCTGCCGATGGAGCGCACAAGTTCTTCGTGCTCGGCTATCTTATTGCTTATAAGTTTCTCAGACCTGCGCAGAGCCGATTCCGTATCCCCGAAGTGCGCCGCGGCTTTTTTCATTGTATTCACAAAGCCTTCTATGTCCTTATTTCTCACGAGCGCCGCCATATGGTTGCACTGCTCGATGTAAGCCAGGTGGACTTTAGAAACCTCAGGGTTCATCTGAATCATGGCGTACAAATACGGATTCTGCGCCAGTATCCTCCCGACAAGGTCAAGCATGATATCATACATCGGGCTCATGAATCTTCTGGAGCTTGCAACATCGAACTCAAGCTCCCTGAAAACCGAACCAATGGAGATATAGGCAAAGTGCGTCAGACCCTGCACAACAGCCATCATTTTATCATGCTGCTCAGGTGACATTATCTCGATATGCGCCCCGTTATCCTCGTACAGGCTCCTGATTATAGAGAGCCATTTTTTGCATCTTCCCTCAACTGGTGTAAAAATGACCGTCTGTCCCCTTATGTCGGGTATAGAAGGTCCGAACATGGGATGCGTCCCCAGAATCTCAACATCCGAAGGCGCATACCTGAGCATCGCCTTCACAGGTGTTGTCTTAATGGATGTGATATCCATCAGCAAACTTCCCGCAGGCATTTTCGGGGCGATTTCCCTGATGGTGTTTTCTGTGTCATTTATAGGCACAGAAATCATGACGATGTCGCTTGTCCTTATCTCACTGTCAAGGTCGTCTGCAAACTGGACTCCCATCTGCGCAGCAATATCTTTTCTCCTGTTGATTCCCCAGAGCATCACCTCAAAACCATGCTTTTTATAAAACCTGGCAAACCACCTGCCTGTCTCTCCAGTCCCGCCGATGATTAATATTCTCATTCCAGCCTCTCCCTTACGGCTTTTTCCATAACATCAACCGGAGGAGTCCTGCCAGTCCAGATTTTGAATGCCTCTGCGCCCTGATGCACCAGCATCATCACGCCGTCTATTGTTTTTGCGCCTGCTTTACGGGCTTCCTTAAGCAGCATGGTCTCAACCGGGTTATATACGATATCGAATACCACAAGCTTGCTGTGCATCATTTCCGAGGTTACGATGGTTTCGGATGTTCTTGGAGCCATGCCGACGGCGGTTGAATTTATGAGAATATCGCAATCATTGATGAGAGCTTTTAGCTCATCAAGACCTGTGCCTCTTGCTTTTCCTATTCGGCTCGCATCTTTCGCAAGGGCAACCGCACGCTCTTCTGTCCTGTTTGCAATGGTTACGGCTGCGCCCTCCAAGGCAAGCTGGAAGGCTATCGCCCTTGCTGCACCTCCTGCACCAAGCAGCAGCACATTCTTCCCTCTGATTTCAATTCCGTTGCTCTCCAGTGCCTTTTTAGCCCCTATACCGTCGGTGTTATATCCCAAGATTCCTTTTTTAAAATCTATGGTGTTGACCGCTCCTATCTTTTCAGCAAGTTCCGTTGGCTTGACTATATCAAGGGCTTTCTCCTTCAGGGGTATGGTGAGGTTAAGCCCGCCGAATCCGAGGGCGTACGCACCGTGTATCGCATCATGGAGCGTCTCCTTGCTTACCTTGAATGCATGATATTCACAGTCCATTCCCAAAGCACTGAAGGCTGCGTTGTGCATCGCTGGAGATAAACTGTGCGACACTGGATCGCCGAGAACGCCGAATAGCTTCATGCTATCTTAATTAATAGTGGTGGTTAAAAATATTTTGATAATTAAGGCCAGAGGCGGTAATATGCATTCAAAGCCAGAAGGAGAAAGCCCTTGATATAGTCAAGCCAACGGAACTTGCTGAAAAGATAGGAGCGGTCAACACCATAGATTTTAAAAAAGGAATCTTGGGATATAACACCGACGGT
>DAHXMQ010000294.1 GCA_027371625.1 Candidatus Methanoperedentaceae archaeon
GTCACGGTCATAGGCAACATGGAAGCACGCAAGCTTCCGCTATTGATAGCAGCCAACAAGATAGACCTGCCGGCTTCTTCGCCTGCGAGGATTCACAGCGCCTTCCCGCAGCATCCGCTCGTGCCCATCTCAGCTCTTGAAGGGCAGAACATAGAGCTTCTGTACAAGCAGATTGCAGAGCATTTCGGGTGATAAAATGCAAGGAATTCAGATGGATTTGATATCAGAGGATAAACTCGATGCCATGACCTCAATGGAAAAGGTGAGGCTGATACTCGATGAGGTAAGGAACGGAAAAATCCTTGTACTTGAGAAAGGTCTTACGCCGAACGAGCAGACAAAACTCATAGAGCTTACCATGACGGAGATAGCGCCTGATGATTTCTCTGGGATTGAGATTGAGAGCTATCCGGTAAAGCAGAGCGATACTTTTTTGAACAAGCTGCTTGGGAAAACGACTCTTAAGACAAGGCTTACGGTCATTGGTCCAGCATCCCAGTTAAAGACGATAAAGAAAGAAAGGGACCTGATAAGAACCCTTGTTTCACCATAGTTTATGCCGCATAAATGTACGCGATGCGAAAGCATATTCAAGGACGGCGCAGCCATAATACTCAACGGCTGCCCAAAATGCGGGTGGAACAAGTTCCTTTATGTGAGAGGCGAAGAGCCTGTTCAGCCGGCTGAAAAAACAAGCGAAACGCCCGCAATTCCAACGGCAGCCTCAAAATTTATCAAAGAGGTGGATGAGCTTCTCGGTAATAAAACGCAGTCTGAACCAACGGCGAAATCAGAAACGAAACCGCAGGAAATTGGTGAGAGAGTGGAATCAGTGAGGATATTATCCCCTGGTTCATACGAGTTGAATCTTGAATCATTGCTGGAAAGAGACGAAATCGTCATGGCTCTCAAGGAGGATGGCACGTATCTTGTTCACCTGCCCTCTATTTTCCAGAAAAAGAAGCATCATGAGCGGTAGAAGGTATTGGGTGTAGAATTCAGGTTGGAATATTCCCTGGCATGGGGCGAATCAGGGGTGTATATTATCATCGTATCTACGCTTTCACCGAGCTTGTGCGAGTCGTGCAAATAAAAGCCCTTTTCAAGCCTTGAGACGTTTTTAACCCTTAGAATTGCTTTATCCTGATCCATTTTTATTATCTCATAGTCAAAATTCGAGAACGTGGCATTTATTTTTGGCTCTATGCTTTTACTGCCGAACAGGAGAACATACATTCGTGGTATCGCGCCGAGGTCGTAATTCACGGTGAAAACCGCATCGGTTTTATCAAAATTGATGATAAGCGACTTTATGTCAAAAGGGCGGCCTTGGTCTCCCTGCGAAAGCGGGAACAATGCGACTAAAACCATAAAAATTATCAGGATTGCTTTTTTCATCCGGGAATTAGTATGCCTTCTATAGATATATCTTTTTTCTACTTCAACCACAAAAAAGAGAAAGATATTTGGGTAATTAACTCACTACTTGAAACCATGATGAAAAAGAGTCCGCTTTATACCGCATCCGTGGCTGCGGTACTATTTTTTATAATATATATTACACTAAAATTTTCACTTGCTGGTGTTCTGGACTGGCAGGGTGCTTTCATAGGTGCTGTGGTTTTCTGGATTGTCATTTTCGTCATACATGTTTTACTTAAAAGGCAATACGGCTGATCACAATACTTTTTTCAAAAACAAATACAATACATAAGCAATTATTACAATTACTACTATTTTTATAATAAAGAATGTAATTGCCCATAAAATCCCGATGATAAAATAAGCGATAATTAAAGCGATGACTGCAATAATAATATCTGTGAGTTTCACGATTACATCATTATTTTCTATACATAAATCTTTATCCTGAACGATATTGTCAACTTAAGGGGATGGGTTCTTCCACCAACCCATCCATTATTCTGCCAAAACTTCCATGCTAGGAAGAGCACTTTCATCTCTAATCCTGTATTCCCTCTGGTTGCGGTTTCCTCTCCGCAGAAGTATATTATCGCGATACATCCTTGCAAGATACGTGGATACGGTGCTCAGGTTAATCCTACCATAAACGCTTTCGTATTGCTTTTTCACGTCAAGGGATGAGAACCAGACCCTGGGATATTCAAATCGCAAAAACATCTCAAGACGCTCTTTCAGCGTGAGGGGCTGGGAATCGTCAATGCTGGTTGAAAAGGATGCTTCCTGCTCTACTTTATTTTTTGCAGTCGATATTATAAATTTAGTCGCTGATATTGCAAGGAATTCGCCTTCGAACCTTGCATCTGCTCTCGTGCCGTCATCTTTAACCAGATGAATGAATACCTCATCGGCTTCGATTGAATTCAGATAATTTATCGCAAGCTCAGCTGCGTCATTCCCTTTATAACTCAGGCTGCCTGTGTTTTTTCCCTCGATTTCAAGCCGTATTTTCATAATGCTTCAAAAATTAGGAGGGCTGTCCGCCATTTCGGCGAACAGCAGAACATCCGGATTCCCCTCCGATGTCCTTGTGGATTGAACGTTCTTTGTGAACGACATGTGAATAGATGGCAGTCATACTATATATATCTTTCAATTGGAATGAAGTAAATTTAGCAAATATACTGAGATTTTAACTTAAAACTGTTATTTACAGTTTTTAATCGAAATAAGCTTGTTTATGACTTGGTATTCCAATTTAAACAGTTAGACTATCTATTTCAATGGCGAATAGTAAATTAGGTTTAGTTCGTGGTACCAATTCATCCCCGCCTTAAACGCGGTGGGGTCCTTGATACCACGAACTAAAAATGTGACATGAAAAATCATATTATTATTTTTGAATCTTGGAAAACTATAAATATTGTCACCACCAAATCAAGATGCCAAATAAATGTGATATAATATCTAACATTTATTTTGGAGGATTGCTTGAACATAAAGCCAAACCCCCCGCTGTACACGCCCGACTGGCTTGTTTCCTTTGAAAAGGAAGCTGCCGGAGATATCGTCCTGAGCCAGGACCACGGGGAAGTGATATGCGACTACAGGAAGAGATACGGCATGTCTCAGGAAGAACTCGGTGAACTCATGGGACTTCGCCGTGAATCCATATCCAGAATCGAGAACGGAAGCGTCACCCCAACGTTTGAATTCGTTAAAAAATTCATCAGCGCAATGACGCTAATCGAGGCAATCCGCGTTGAGAGGGCGCAGCATAAGGAAATTGACCTTTATTTTCTTGAAAATCTTGCAAAGGAGCTTGGGTTTTCCCGCGAAAAACTTATGCTCATGCTGAAAGTCGCGGTAGAAAGTTATGATAAAAAGCTCAGAAAAATTC
>DAHXMQ010000314.1 GCA_027371625.1 Candidatus Methanoperedentaceae archaeon
GAAGGAATTGCTTGACCTTTTCAAGAAGGCGGAAATTAATTCTCTGAAGGCGAGAATAGCAGAGCTTGAGGAGGAAAACAGGAAACTTTCATTGCAGCTTGGGAAAAGAGATGAGAAAGCAAAGAAAACAGTTACGACAAAACAGGAGGTTGACAGGGAATTAAACGAGGCAAGGCAGAAGCTCTCTTCGCTTGAGAATGAACTTCAAAAACTCAAAAAAGAATCTTCAAGTGGACTGAGTTTCAGGTTTTCTGAAAGCTTGACAGGCAAAAAACTCGATGAGGTTCTTTTCTTGCTCGGCTCGGTGCAATCAAAAGCTCCGACACTTTTAACGATTTATCTTGCATGTAATGATAAACTCAAAGATATGGAACAGGCGATAGTGTCGCAGCTTGAAAGTTCTGCATCTTACCTGATTGAAAAAATAGAGTCATCAGCAGGCAAGGCGATTTTTTACGATACAAACCAGACTATAAAATTAGCAATTGTTCCTGTTTTCCCGATTTCGCATTCTGAATGTGTTCTCGGCAGGCAATTTTCTATCGAATCTCTTGAAAAAAGCCTCCGGTGCGATAAGCTCCTCGTGCTCAATGCTCACGCAGGCGAGACATTTGCAGGCATAGTTGAGGATGATGCTTTTGTGGAGCATGAAGTAATAAGGAGCAGTGTCATGGGAAAGCATTCAAAAGGGGGATGGAGCCAGAAGCGATTCCAGAGTCTTGTCGAGGAGGATGTGAAACACCATGCCGATAAGGTGAGGGCTGCGCTTGAGAAGATGGTTGGAGGTCATAAAGACATCCAGTATGTCATTGCAGGAGGCGAGGGGAAATTGATAAAGATGATACTGGAAGGGTATAGTTATCCTCTGGTTATTAAAAGCATGGATGCCGGCTCGAATGCAGAGCAGGTTCTCAGGGAAACGATGGCTGTGAGAGTGTATGGAATTTAGCGTTTCAAACAGTGTTATTTTATCAATGGGTATGTCTTGAAATAACAAGATACGCAGCCGCAGATCCGATTATTAAAACAATCACGCCAAGTATATAAACTATATTCCATGGGAGGGCTTTTTCGATTAGCGCTCCCGCAACTTCTGTTTCCTCAATTGTGTGTTTATCACCTGCTATCGTAAAGTTCACCGAAGAAAACTCGCCCCACCTGTTAATTCTCTCCATTGCATGAATATAAAGCGTATGCTCTCCTGGTGTAATCTCGCCTGCATTTATATCAGAAGTCACGTTTTTCGTTTGGGAATCGAATTTTCCATCTTCAGGTTCAAGAGGCGTTCCGGTTCCGGATGCGCCAATTTTATCCAGGAAATATTCCGCAGCCCTTATTTTGAATTTATAACCTGCGATTGCCAGAGCCACTACATGGATTGTTTCATTTATGCTTACTTCAGTTTTAGATAATGAAATTTTATTTATCACAGGAGATACCTCAAACCTGATCAACGTATGGGAATTCTGGATGTGGCATGTCGGGCAGTTCTGTTCAAGGGCGTGAGGCTCGCCGCTGATATTTATTGCCCCGAAGTCCGGGCTTTCCTGATACACATGACAGGATTTGCAATTTCTCGGTATAACATAGGTCGGGACATGAGAATTCGGCTCTTTTCCGTCCAACGTATGGCATGCCCAGCAGGCTTTGTCAATCGGATCCGAAAGAATACTGATATTGGATGCATTGTGGTTCAATCTATCGTGCTTGCCCAGTCTTGACGAGATAGCATCGACACCTGGGATATGGAGTTGGCTTGATGTATCGTGGCACCTGACACAATCAGCCCACCTCCTCTGGTCTGTATAAAGATTGGGTTGATGGAAATTCTCAGGTACTTTCCCCACAATGAACGTATCATTGGGGAAAAGCCAGCTTGTATTGAATCCGAAAATCGTGGTATTGGCGGTTGTTTGCCTGATCGATGGAGAAATCGCCACCACATCCTTGAGTATTACGAAATTTGGATTTGCCTGGGCAATAGAGGCAAGTGTTGCGTTGAAGATTGTTACATTAGTGTCTTCGTACCCTTTATACCTGATCGGGCGCGTGTAACTAAACCCAGAACCGCTGGTAACAGCCCAGTCCTCCACAACGCTGTTGTTAATCATCAAAGACAATAATGCCTGTTTGCTATCGGTAGCCACGTCATTGAGTTTTAACGATACGTTCTCTCCAAGGTTCCATGTTTCCCCCTCGGCTAAGTATTTCTCTTTTGTTGGTGAGGTGAGGAATTTCCCGAAATCGGTATTGATCTGACTTAAAACATAAGCATCATCGTTATAGTATATCTTGCTTTTATTTTCGGATACGAAATCAACGAGTACATTGGTGTAATATACTATATCGTGATCAGGAATATCCCTGGATTCCCTGTCGATGACCAGATAACGCTTTTTTTCAGGCGAATATCTATACAGATGACAGGCAAGGCATGAAGTGCTGCTGTTTTCCGAATGAACCCTTGCTGTCCTGAACCCGCTGAACTGAATGAGGCTCTGGCTTGCGCCTTTGAATATGGAGGTCATATTCAATATGATAATAGGCGTTTTGAAAGTGCCGTTGTCGATGGTGATATATTCCTCATAGTTATACGGAACGCCGACATGGAGCGATGTCTCGTCCACCATATTATTGTTTTTGAAAAGCTGGATTAAAGCCTCGCTCCTTTCTGTGGATATCTCCACCACTTTCATGGAATATCCATCACCGAGGTATATGCTTTCCCCCTGATAAGCTGTCAGTTTATTCCGTTCCTTTTCAAGTTCAATGAGCGTTGTTGTGTTCTTGTATATTAACGTTGCATTTCCCCAGACTTCGCTATTGTTTTTAACCCTGTGGCAATAGGTGCAGTTGAAGGAATCGATTAGATTATCCGTTGTCGCATAATGTGAAACGAGAGCCTCCTGCGGGTAGTTATCCGTTATCACAAGGCTGTTTACATGGCATATCTGGCATTGTATTGACGTGGTTATATTATAGTTTGTAGCATTGTTTGGATTAGCATTGAGGCTTGCATTCTGGAAATGCGAATAGACCATTGGCTCATGGTATGGTGATTGCGAGAGTGAATGGCAGTCGTTGTTGTTGCAATTTTTCGGGGTTTTGTAATTGGATGGGTGCCCGCCAACTGGCTCAGTCCCGTTTCCATGGCATGCCCAGCAGGCTTTGTCAAGGATATTGCCGAGCGGTGTGCTGTTCGCTGCCAGGCTGTTTAGGCTTGCGTGCACCCCTTCCTGAAAAGCTGAAAAATTTATTCTCTTGGGAGCCGGTCCGTTTACATCGTGGCATAATGCGCAGTCAGGACCACC
>DAHXMQ010000324.1 GCA_027371625.1 Candidatus Methanoperedentaceae archaeon
GCTAAATTCTTGAATTGGTAACTACCAAAGGCAGGAGCTTCGATATATTGTGAGCGTAGAAAGAAAAGATACTTCCTGCAATGACAAGCATCGTTCCAACCCAGAATATCGCAATGTGAAGTGAGCTATCTCTCAGGCTTACGAAATCAAAAATCAGCATCACAACGCCAAGATGCAGCAGCGATGAACCAATTCTTCCTGCATATCCTTCCCTTTCATACCTGATTGTTTTGCTCTTCCTTAGAGTAAGTATGAGCACAACACTTTGAGCGCCTGTCATTATTGCAAGGATAAAACCAAGCCCTGTCTCGATGCCGTATAAATAAGTCAGGATAATTGTTGCCCCAAGCACCAAGGCGGAGAATTTTGCAAGTATATTTGGTTCAAAAAGCCTTTTCGGGATACATAAACCGAGGGTAATCAGAAGCAGCACAAGAAAAGGATAGAGATACGAATTCATGTCTTCTATGTACTTCATGTACTGGAACGTGTTCGTCCAGTCCGGGCTTGCAAGGTAATTGTAGTAAGAAATCCCATAGACGCAGACTATGCCAATGGCGAAAAGGATGAGCACGGTTGCGATAATCAGATAATAATCGTATTTCTGCCTTTGAAAATTCTGTCTGATATATGTGTTGGCGGTTTCACGAATTTTCAAACTCATGGCTGCACCACCGAGTGAATTCCCGGAACAACGTAAGGCAAAAGATAAGTAACGATCAACGAAACAAAACAGACTATCCCAAGATACGCAGTCGTGTTCCACATCTTCTCCCTTGCCACATATATCCTCGCGTGCAGATACGCTGTATATAGCGCCCACATCATTATCGAGCCTGAGATTATGGGGTCCCACCACCATGCGCTGCCCTTCCACGCCTCGATAGCCCAGGGGTAGCCGATAAGCATTCCTGCCGTAAGCAGGAGGTATCCCGGCTTCGCATACCTGTAGGCAATCTCATCATAGACTTTATCGCGTTTTTTGAGCATGTAAACACACGCTGCAAAGGTAATAATGAGCGAGGCGTATGCGATAAAAAGCATGGGAGGATGAGTCCACATATATGTTGAGTTATAGTAGTACGTTATGCGCCCGTATAACGTCATGGCGGTCTGGAAAATACTTGCATCGCCTGTCGCAAGGGATGCATACCAGTTTGTGATCTCGCTATTCAGTACGGGCAGCGGCTCCCTGAAAGGGTTTGAGAAGAAATATACTATTATGGAAAGAATGGATAGAATTAAACCGAGAAAGGAAACAAGTTCTTTCCTTCGCTGCATCATCAATATAAAAATAAAAGAGACCATCGCTAAGAAGTAGAGTTTTTCGGATTCAATCCACAATGGCACTGCTATGCGGTTCTCTGCAACCGGTATCATCTGCTGCAGAAATGCCGGGTATTCAATCAAAACCGTATTGTATATCTGCAGGTGGAACCACGCCAGAAAAATAAATCCAAGAACATAAAGACCCGTGCTGATGTATAAACATTTTATCAAATAACCATAGTATTTCTCTTTCTTGAAACAAAGGAGCGAAAAGAGAGCCTGGAACAACGCTACTATAAGGATATACGTAATCAAAGGCTGCCCGATAAAACTCAAATAATCCCTTGCAGCCGCATATTCAGGAAAACCCATTACAGCTCTATCTCCTCAACAGGCTTGCCTTCAACTGTTCTTGGTGCAAGCCAGTCTATGATTTTCAAGAGGTCTCCCCTGTCCTCAGAAGTTATCTCGATGCATACCGAACCAAGGCCCTCCTCACCAGCGGGGAAGTTCACTTTTCCAACGAAAGCAACCTGTTTATTGAGGCTGAACTGCAATGTATCTCCTGAAATGCCTGACATTAAAATATGGCGCGCTGTGTCAAGAATCCGCTCTTCCCTCAAGCGTCGGTGCAGAGGGCGGAGGCTTTCAATGTCCCCTTCACCAGAGAGCCTCAGTATCCCGAAATCTTCGGTATGAAGTTTGATAGGAAAAAGGTTCGTAATGGCTTTTTTCACTCTTTCCTCAAGCTCTGTGGGATATACAAGCGCAGAGACCGCAACCTTAACTTTCATATTTCTTCAGAAGTTTTTCAATTCGTTTTCTAAATTCTTCGATAGTGCCGATGTTTTCTATTGTAACATCCGCTGTTTCGATGGCTGAATTAAGCCCCCAGCCCTTCTCGCGTTCATCCCTTCTTTTTAATTCTTCCATGCTTCCCATATCGTCTGAACGGTAGCGCTTCTTAACCCTCTGAAAACGTTGTTCAAACGGAGTATAAATTGCGATGAGTTTAAAATCTCCCCCGAATGTTTTTTTGAAGTAATTGATCTCTTCTATGTTCCGTATTCCGTCAACCACAACCACGTGTGAATTGCGAGGGATACTTTTAGCACAGCGTTTTGCAACCGCATCCATGCCTTCCTCCTTTCGAAGTGCTGTTCCTGTGCCCCCGATATTCTCATCTGTGGGAGGAAGACCGCGTCTTGCAGTTTCCTTCCTTACAACATCGCCCATGTTGATAACCGGGATATTAAGGCTCATTGCTATGGCTGCAGCTTCCGATTTTCCCGATGCAGGCATTCCCACGAATGCGATGAGCTTCATAGGCGTAAATTTTGCTAAAAGATATTAAATCTATGTAATGTTTATATGGAATAAATCCAGTGTATAGAATATGGCAGATGCGATAGCAACGACTCCTGTTAGCAGTGGAGCGATAAAAAAAGACGCTGAGGCTGAGATAAAGGAACTTCAGGAGACAGTTGAGTCGCTTAAAAATCAGGTAAAAGAGCTGCATTCAAGGCTTTTTGAGGCTGCTGTTCTGAATAACAAATATGTCCAGACAGTGCAGGAATTTCAGAAACAGATGGAGCAGTTGAAGAAGCCGCCACTGTTCATTTGCAGCATTGTGGAAGTGCTCGGAGACATGGCATTGTTAAGACAGCATGGAAGCAATCAGGAAGTTGTGACAAATATACCTCCTGAGCTTGCATCCGAGGTAGAAGCTGGAGCAAGGGTTGCTGTTACGGGAAACCTTGCTATCGTAAAGGTATTGTCACGGTCTGTCGATGTCCGTGCGCGGGTGATGGAACTGATAGAGGCTCCTGATGTGGATTACAACATGATTGGAGGTTTGCAGAAGCAGATAGAGGAGGTTATAGAAACGCTTGAACTTCCTCTCACGAACCCTGAGCTTTTTTCTGAGGTTGGCATCGAGCCTCCACATGGGATATTGCTCTACGGGCCTCCGGGAAATGGCAAGACGCTGATAGCAAAAGCCGTGGCGCACAGGGCTAAAGCCACGTTTATCAGGATGAGCGGGAGCGAGCTTGTGCAGAAATACATAGGCGAAGGGGCAAGGCTTGTTAGAGATGTGTTCAACATCGCAAGGGAAAAGGCGCCGAGTATCGTTTTCATCGATGAGTTAGATGCTGTTGGAAGCAGAAGAACCTACGACGGCTCAACCGGCTCATCGGAGGTGAACAGAACTATGGTGCAATTGCTGGCTGAACTTGACGGCTTTGAAACACGAGGCGATGTGAGAATCGTTGCAGCCACAAATCGCATTGACCTGCTTGACCCTGCCTTACTTCGCCCTGGCAGGTTTGACAGGATAATCGAAATACCTTCGCCCGATGCGAATGGTAGAAAGGAAATATTCATGATTCATACACGGAACATGAAATTGGAGAATGTTGACCTTGAGGAGTTAACGAAAATAACAGAAGGGCTAAGTGGCGCTGAATTGAAAGCCGTCGTCACCGAGGCTGGCATGTTTGTAATCAGGCGCAGAGGAAAAGCTGTGACGATGGCGGATTTCAAGGACGCCTATGACAAGATAATAGTCAAGGAAACGAAAGCGGAAGTAGGCGGGATGTTCGCATAGATTCAGTAGGTTATAAAGCGTCACTAAAATTTGATTTAACTTTTTCGGAGGTTAAGATAGCGCTTTCTCGTAGCCACTCAATTCAATTATACTCTCTCCACGTTTTCCCGCATTTGGTGCACCTGAAGAACCTGACCTCGCTCTCATCAGCCGCCCGGAGCTGCCTCAGCCACCAGTATGCGGTATCGTTGCCGCACTCCTCGCAAATTGCTCTTGTCGTGGGCATTCCCATGCTTCGCTCCTCCAAGACAGTAACCTCGCGCTCTTTTCTCTCGGTCTTGGAGACAAAGCCTTTTTTGATCTCTTTTTCAAATCCGCATTTCCTGCATTTAAAAACGTTCTTGGCAGGCATCATCATGCTCTTACATTTCGGACAGAATTCCATTGATATCACTTTTAGCGTTTTTCATGATTTTGTTATGGTCAAATGCCAGTTCGGGTATTTCATCCAAACCGAAAAGCCCTGTATCTTTAGCATCCGAACCTGCTTTAAGGTTTCCCCTCCCTTTTGCAAGAAAGCATACGGAAACGGTATGACCTCTGGGGTCGCGCGAAGGGTCTGAATAAATCCCGAGGAGCTTGACAATCTCTATATCAAGCCCGGTTTCCTCCTTTGCCTCGCGAACAACAGCCTCCTCGACGGTTTCCCCAACCTCCACAAAACCACCCGGAAGGGCAAAATGACCCTCAAAAGGCGGGTTCTTTCGCCGTATCAGAACAATCTTGCGATCGTATATTATAAGTGCGTCAACAGTAAGAAGCGGTGTCACTGGTTTCATTATTTCCTCAAGACTATCGTAAGAATATCATTATCATAAAGCACATGCTCGATGCCTGCGCGCTGACCTTCGTGCTTCGCAGACAATCCCCAGACCTGCGCGTACCTGAACCTGTTTCTGAAATCGCGGTGCAGCCGGTCGCAGATATTACCGATGGTTGAGCCTTCTCTCACAATCAGGGGCTCATCCATATCAGCCGGCTTTCCCTGAGGTTTGAGATAAATCCTGATAAACCCGAGGTTCTCAAAGAGAGCCTTCTTCAACTCTTCTATATTTATATTCCTGTCAGCCGAAACCAGAAGCGCATCAGGGAATTTTTCCCTGCATTTTTTTAACAGATATTCATCCGCAAGGTCGATCTTATTTATAGCCACGAGCGCGGGCATATACTTCCTGTTGCCCAGAATGGCATCTATTAACTGGTCGATGTTAAGAGGCTGGCGAATCACCACATCGGCATTGTGGAGCCTGTATTCGTTGAAAATTGATTTTATGGTATCCTCCTCCAGTTCAAGTCCCACGGTGCTGCTGATGGTAATCCCGCCCCTCGGTCTTTTCCTTATTGTGACATCTGGAGGTCTTGAATTTATGCGTATGCCGGCATCGTTTAGCTCCTGCAAAAGGACATCATAATGGTCGATCTGGAAAACATCGAGCAAAATCACTGCCATGTCAGCGTTCCTTACTATGGAGATCACCTCTCTCCCCCTTCCTCTCCCCGAGGCAGCCCCCTTCACAAGACCCGGCACGTCGAGTATCTGGATCGTGGCGCCCTTATATTTCATTGTGCCAGGAACAACATCAAGTGTGGTAAATTCATAAGCCGCAACCTGCGATTCGGCATTCGTAAGGCAGTTCAGAAGAGTACTTTTCCCGACTGAAGGAAACCCTACGAGCACGACAGACGCATCCCCTGATTTCCTGACCGCAAACCCTTCCCCTGCGGATTTTGAAGAAGCCCTCTTCTGGACAAGCTCCTTGAGGTGTGCAACCTTTGCCTTCAGGCGACCTATATGACCTTCTGTGGCTTTGTTGTATTTTGTCCTGGAGATTTCATCCTCTACTGCCTTAATCTCTTCCTCGAGGGTCATCTCTTCTAATAGATAGAGGCAAGGCAAAAAGGATTTGGGTTATAAAGGCGTGGTTGAATACGATGATGGAGTTATCCGATTACTTAGAATCAAGAACAGGCGAGGCTATAAAGACGCTCGACGAACTTGTGCGCATACCAACGCAGGTGCCCCCTGGCGAGAACTATGGAAAGATCATGGATTTCGTGGCGGGCAAACTCAGAGACCTCGATTTCGAAGTTGAGATCATTCACATGCCAAGGGACTTGTTCGAGAAGAAAAATCCAAGGCTTTCGCACCTTCAGGGCGAGAGGGTTAATTTAAGTGCCAAAAAGAATTTGCAGGCAGAGAAGACGCTTCTTATAAACACCCACCTTGACGTTGTTCCGGCAAGCGGGAACTGGAGTGTGCAGCCATTTGAGGTCACGAGAAAGGATGGGCATATCTTCGGAAGAGGAGTGGCGGATTCAAAAGGTGGTGTTGCTGCGCTTTTAACCGTGCTCTCGGCTATGCGGGAATTAAACATAAAACCAAAGTACAACCTGAACATCGCCCTGACAACGGATGAGGAGATGGGACCCTATTCAGGTCTTTGCTACCTTGCAGACCTTGGTAAACTCAAGGCAGATTATTTTTTGAGCATGGATGGCGATAGCGATGACATCACGATAGCCTCCAACGGCAACGTGGACTGGCAGGTAGATGTTTCCGGGAAATCATACCATAGCGGGAGCAGCTTTCTAGGCGTGAATGCCATAGAGAAATCGGTTCCAGTGATGAGTGAACTGCTTGAATTGAAGGCGAAAATCGAGAAACGGCGCTCGAAGGTGCCTGCGAGTGTTGCTATTTCCAAGAAAACCGGAATTAAAACCCTCATGCCAGTTCTCAATATCACAGTAATCAATGCAGGCGTGAAACAGAACATCGTACCCGACAGGTGCACCATGAAAGGAGACAGGCGCTATATTCCTGAAGAGAAATTCGAGGATGTCTGCAGGGAGATGAACGATGCCGTCGCGCGCGTAAAGGAAAAGCACGATATCAACCTTAAAATGAGTTGCGATGATATATATGCGCCTATGCTCACAGATATGAACCATCCATGGATTCTGGAGGTGAAGAGGGTTGCGGAGGAGGTTGCAGGAAGGGAGGTGAGGTTTGCAGGCGCGCAGGGGAGCCTTGATGTGGCTTATGCGGTCAGGGTGACAGGGCTTCCTGCATGCTGTTTCGGTCTTGGGAGGAGGACTGAGAGCAATGCGCATGCAGAGGACGAGAATATCTGGATAGAGGATCTTGTGATGTACACCAAGTTTCTGGCGAGGTTGATGGGCGGTTAAGAAGTGCTCCGATGGGGATTTGAACCCCAGTCGCGAGAGTGAGAGTCTCGCATGATTGGCCGTGCTACACTATCGGAGCGGGGTTATGGAAAGTCTTTACTTTGTTATTAAAGTTTCGTTATGTTTGCTGATTTCTGTTTTATGATTATATTTGCACAATTATTTAATATCACGATTAATTATTATAATGATTAAACGTGATAAACTATAAGTACTATAAGGTTCATTATTCCAAAGGGTGAAACCTTTATGAGTGAAATCGTAAACGTGGTTTCCCGTGATAACGGGAAGGTAACGAGAAAAAAAGTGAAGGCATCGCCGTATGAATTTACCATAGCCACAAGGGCAAAATGGGAGATGGTCATTGCGGACGAGGATGTAACCATCGGGGCTGGGAAACTTGAGCGAGTGAAAGTAAAAGACATCAAAGTACAGAAGGACATGCTTGCAATGCCCTGTGCCTTCAGCCATCATCCATTGGTTTCTGTCATAAAGGTGGGAGCAAGGGAAGGTCCTGCCCCTGTTGAAACAGACAGAACCATTAACATGGCTTATGTGCTTGGGCAGGAATCGGGTGAAATCAAGAAAGGCGACCTGCTTTCTGTGCTCAACCTATATCCCATAATGTTCACGCGCGAGGCTACAAAACCTTTGCAAGTCGGGTGATAGTTATGGAAACCTGCAGGATATGCAAGGGAGAGCAGGACTCGAAACAATACAAGGGCTACAATATCTGCACGGAATGCGCAGACCTCATGGAAGACCTGATGGGCGAATATTTCCTGAGGACGCTACGTGAAGGCTCGAACTCGAAAAAAGGATATCTGAGTTATCTTGAGAATGGAAAGCAGTACGTCACCGACTACCAGAGGATAAGAAAAAACAGCAGGCGCCACATAAAGCACATGGAAGAGCATGTGTATGAAGAGATGCAGAAGGGCGCCGAGGGCGGGAAGCAGAGGTATCTTGAAAGGCTGCTCCAGACAATCAACTGGCTTGAGAAATGCCCTGAGTTTTACAACTACTATTTCAAGGAATACTACGTATGTCCCAACTGCGGCGCAAGTATATTCGACCACTATGATAAGCAGGATGTTGGCGACTGGCTCATGATAACGTGCGAGAGGTGCGGTACTGTGATCAAGAAGTATTTCTTGCCGAAGTTCGTGAGTTAGAGCATGGTGCGGTATTCGGATAAAAACAAAAGTTAGTAAAACCGTCAATGCGCTTCAAAAAGTCTATATAGCATTAACCTTAAAGCAAGAGAATGGCCTTTGCAGCAAAA
>DAHXMQ010000327.1 GCA_027371625.1 Candidatus Methanoperedentaceae archaeon
CTCGCCTTTATGCATTCTGAATTCTTTTAGAATTTTTGATGTGTTCGATTTTATTGCTTTCACTATAATATGTTTATCTTCAATTTCTTTTCCCAATATTTTAGAGTCAAAAGTGTTTCCTTCTGTTATTTCCTTTTCTACCTCATTAGGGATGGTTATTTCTCCATATTCATCCAGAAATTTGCGGATCACACTTACTTTTGCGAGAAGGATTAGAGTTGAAGCGTTAGAAACAATCATATTACATTTGTATACTTTTGTAATCACATAAAGCTTTCTAACATAACTGTCGCTGTCACGAGATTTCTCTGTAGATGTTTTTACTTGTGATGGAGAGGGAAACCAAAGTTGGCAATCCTTATATTTACCCATCGCATGAGGGGACTTAAATGACCACCTGTTCAGCCCCAGGCAAAATCTACCTCTTCGGCGAGCATGCCGTGGTTTACGGTGAGCCAGCCATCGCCTGTGCCATTGAACTTCGAACCCGTGTGTGCGCCAAAAAATCAAATGTAATAAAAATATCCTCAAACTTAGGGAAAACGGCGCTTGATTTTGATGTACATCCCTATGTTTCAGCAGCGATTAAAAAAATGGGTTCACCGGGAGTCTCGATAGAAATAACTTCCGACATCCCAGTTGGCTCAGGGCTGGGTTCATCGGCGGCGGTTACCATAGCCACCCTCGCTGCCATCAATATCGAATTCGGGCTTGGTTATGAAAACGAAGAACTTGCAAGAATAGGGCATGAGATAGAAAAGGAAGTGCAGGGTGCGGCAAGCCCGACAGACACATTCGTATCCACGTTCGGCGGCGTTGTCGAGATACCCTCGCGAAAGCGACTGGAGCTATTGGATTGCGGCATCGTGATCGGCAATACCAACAAAGGCGCATCGCCAAAAAAGACAGCAAAACTCGTACAGCAGGTTGCAAGACTGAAGGAACAATATCCCGATGCGATAAACCCGATAATCAAAACCATCGGTTCATTTGCTAAGCAGGGCGAAGCTCTTGTTTCGGAAAAAAATTACACTTCACTCGGTAAGCTCATGAACGTGAACCATGGATTACTCGATGCCCTCGGCGTGTGCACGGTGGAGCTTTCGGCGCTTGTGTATGCTGCAAGAAATGCAGGTGCTTACGGCGCGAAGCTCACAGGCGCAGGCGGGGGAGGATGCATGGTGGCTCTTTCTGACTCCCCACAAGAGGTAGCAAAGGCAATAGAAAGAGCGGGCGGGCAGGCAATAATTACAAGATTCACCCAACTGGGAGTGCTGCTTGAATGACTGTGATATTAAAGATTGGCGGAAGCGTGCTCACTGAAAAAAATTCAGAAGAGCTTGCGAGAGTTGACGATATTGAAAGGATATCGCAAGAGATTACCTCGTTCAAATCCGAATCCGATTCGGATATAATTCTCATCCATGGCGCAGGTTCTTTCGGGCATCCTCAGGCGATGAAATACAGGCTCAACGAAGAATTCAATGCCGAAGGCACATATCTTACACATACCTCAGTGAAAAAATTAAATTCAATGGTGCTTGAATCATTAAATAATGCAGGCGTGCATTCGCTTCCCGTTCATCCATTGAATTCCTGCCTGCTTGAGAACGGAAAAATAGTTTATTTTCAGCTTGAGCTGATTAAGCTCATGTTGAACCGGGGCATAATGCCTGTCCTTCACGGCGATGTGGTCATGGACAGGGTTAAAGGAGTTTCAGTGCTTTCAGGCGATCGAATAATTCCCTATCTTGCGCCTCTGTTGAGAGCATCGAGAATAGGCGCGGGCAGCAATGTCGATGGAGTGCTAAATGAAAATGGTAATGTCATAAAAAAAATCACGCCACACAGCTTTATAAATATGAAAAAACACATCAAGGGCTCAAGTTCCACGGACGTCACAGGCGGAATGCTCGGGAAGGTATCCGAGTTACTGGAAGTCGCAAACAAAGGAATAAGTTCACGCATCTTCAATGCATCGAGGAAAGGTATGGTATTTGGGTTTTTAAAAGGCGAGGAGACAGGAACATTAATAGCAGACAAGTGAGTTTGATGAAGCCGTCTAAAAAGGATAGTATAATAAGGGGTTCATCAAATAGAGGTAGCGATGACCACATCGGATAGGAAGATTGAACATCTATTGTTATGCGTCGAGAAGGACGTTGAGGCGCACAGAACCCCTCTCGGGCTTCGAGCCAGCGGCTTCGATGATATCGAGCTTGTGCACAACTGCCTTCCGGAGATTGACAAGAAATCCCTTGACTTGGAGGTTGAGTTCCTCGGCAAGAAATTGCGTGCCCCTTTCCTCATAGCCTCGATGACGGGCGGACATCCCGATACAAAGGCTGTTAATGCCACGCTTGCGGGTGCGGCTGAAGAACTGGGCATAGGCATAGGCGTGGGCAGCCAGAGAGCGGCAATCGATGACCCGAGCCTTGAGGATTCGTTCAGGGTGGTAAGGGAAAAAGCCCCGAATGCGTTCATATACGGAAACGTAGGCGCAGCACAGCTCAATGAGTTCGGGATCGAGGGGCTTGAACGTGCTGTGGAGATGATAGAGGCTGATGCCATGGCAATCCATCTGAATTTTCTTCAGGAAGCTATACAGCCCGAAGGAAATATCGATGCAACCAGATGCCTCGCAGCAATTAAGAAAATCTGCAAGGAGCTTTCGGTGCCTGTAATAGTAAAAGAAACCGGCGCTGGCATCGCGCATTCACAGGCAGTGGCGATATGCGAAGCAGGCGCTGCTGCTATCGATGTCGGTGGTCTTGGAGGAACAAGCTGGGCAGGTGTCGAGACCTACCGTGCGCAGAAGCGGGGTGATCTGTTAGCAGAACATCTCGGGAAGCAGTTCTGGAACTGGGGGATACCCACAGCAGTGAGCATCGTGGAATCCTCGATTTCAATCCCGGTGGTTGCGACAGGAGGTGTTCGCTCCGGCATCGATGCCGCAAAATCCATTGCTCTCGGGGCATCGCTATGCGGCATTGCCCTGCCTCTTGTGGCTCCTGCTCTGAAAGGGCAGAAGGATGTGGTGGATAAGCTGACCATGATTATCGAAGAACTCAAGGTCGCCCAATTCTTATGTGGATGCAGCACAATCGAAGAACTCGGCAATGCACCGGTGGTCATTACAGGAAGAACGAAGGAGTTTTTAGAGCAGAGGGGTTTTGAAACAGCTAAATTTTCGAGAAAAATATAAATAATCATTATAGAGTGAACTAAAATGACAGAAATAGGAATTATTGCAGTCGGCGGCTACAATGAAATGGGCAGGAACATGACCGGGATAAGGATAGATGACGAGATCATTGTTCTTGATATGGGGCTGCAACTGGACAGGGTTCAGATACACGAGGACGTGGAAATCGACAAAATGCATTCGATGGATCTCATAAAGATAGGTGCAATTCCGGACGACACTGTAATGAAAGAAGTAAGCGGAAGTGTCAAAGCTATCGTATGCACGCACGGTCACCTCGACCATATTGGAGCAGTATCGAAACTTGCACACAGGTACAAGGCACCCATAATCGCCACTCCTTATACTGCGGAATTAGTAAGGCACGAGATTTCCGATGAAAAGAAATTCAAGGTAACGAACGAGGTAATTCCCCTGAGGCTCGGCGGGACATATAACCTCACGCCCGATATACAGATCGAATTCATTCGGATACAGCACAGCATAGTGGATTCGGCTTTTGCTGCAATCCACACAAATGACGGGATAATCCTTTATGCCAGCGATTTCAAACTGGACAGGACGCCAACCTTGGGAGAACCTCCTGACTTCCAGAGGCTCCGCAAACTTGGAAAAGAAGGCGTCAGAGCCATGATAACCGAAAGTACGAATTCTGGTCTTTCGGGGAAAACACCCTCTGAGCAGATAGCAAAAGACCTCGTGCGCGATGTGCTTCTTGGAACTGAGGAAACAGATTCAGGCGTCCTGATTACCACATTCTCATCACATGTGGCGCGCATAAATGCGATTATCGAGGCTGCAGAGGAGATGAACAGGATTCCGGTGCTGCTTGGCAGGTCTATGGAGCGATATATCTCAATAGCCCACACGATGAATTACATAAAATTCCCTGATGCCCTTGAAATTCACGGCAACAGGAATGCAGTTGATAAAGCCCTGAAGCGCATTTCTCAGGATGGAAAGGAGAAATACCTTCCCATAATCACAGGTCATCAGGGCGAACCTGATTCAATTCTAACAAGGATAGCAAACCTTGAGACGCAGTTCAAGATAGAGCCGGGGGATAAGGTGATTTTTTCAGCTAACACAATCCCGAGCCCCATGACGATGGCGAACAGGCATGCCCTTGAGATAAAATTGAAAATGCAGGGGGCAAGGCTCTATGAAAATGTGCATGTGTCAGGGCACGCGAGCAGGGAAGACCACTGGGAACTCCTGAGGATGATTGCTCCGGAGCAGGTGATACCGTCTCATGGGAACATGACCATGCATGCAAGCTATGTTGAGATGGCTGAAGATGCTGGTTACGTTTTCGGGGATACCGTGCATATTATGAGAAACGGTGAGGAGATGGTGTTATGATTGAAGAGATATTAATGCAAAAAGCCAAAATGGTCGATGAGGCTATCCCGAAATTCCTGCCCATAACACCGCCTGATGAGCTGTATAAAGCGATGCGCCACCTGCTGGATGCGGGAGGAAAGAGGCTTCGCCCGTCTGCTCTGCTGCTTGCAGCCGAAGCCGTGGGGGGCAAGCCAGAAAATGTACTTCCTGCGGCTGTGGCTATTGAGCTTATCCACAATTTCACATTAATCCATGATGACATCATGGACGAGGCTGACCTTCGAAGGGGGCTTGCGACAGTGCATAAAAAATGGGGCGTGTCGGGTGCGATTGTAGCAGGCGATGCCCTTTATTCCAAGGCTTTTGAGATTCTTTCATGCACAAAAAGCGAGCCTTCGCAGCTTGTGGAAAGCCTTGAGCTCATGTCGAAAACCTGTACCGATATATGCGAGGGACAGTGGATGGATATGAACTTCGAAACACGAAAGGATGTGAAAGAGGAGGAGTACATGCGCATGGTGGAGAAAAAAACCGCCGTGCTTTTTGCTACATCCGTAAAAATGGGAGCGATATTATCCGGCGCCAATCGGGACAATGTGAGGGCATTATGGGATTTCGGGCGCCTGACAGGTGTGGGATTCCAGATATACGACGATGTGATCGACCTTATAACGCCTGATGAGCTGTATAAAGCGATGCGCCACCTGCTGGATGCGGGAGGAAAGAGGCTTCGCCCGTCTGCTCTGCTGCTTGCAGCCGAAGCCGTG
>DAHXMQ010000330.1 GCA_027371625.1 Candidatus Methanoperedentaceae archaeon
CCAGTTATCCTCAGTGTATATCCTGCCAGCCCTACCACATCTCCGCCCACCGTGTCGCCGATGCTCTTACCTATTAATTTGTTTACTGCTGCGCCTGTTACGACTGCTTGATAAGCCTGTGTACTCTTGCTGTCCGAAACAACTACTCTGAAATCTACCATTTATATTCTCCTGTGATGATTTCCTGTAAACCAGAATTCTTGACTTTACTTGGAGTTAATATACTTAAATATATTGTAAACGAAAGCCGTGCTTAGCGTGGAGTTTCAACTCCTGCATCCTTTCCATCTTTTAAAATTTCTCTTGCAGTATAGGCGCTCCCACCCGCATTTGCAACCAGCCCGATGATGATGATTGTATCTTTATATTGAGTGAGAAATGACGAGGCTGCAAGCATGAAACCCACAGCGGGGAGAAGGCCAGCAACGTAGTGCAGGCAGCATAATACCATCGCCACCGACGAAGTAATAGAACCTCATATGTCATCGGTGCGTGCTTCGAAGCACAAGAAAGAGAGCATATTAATAGCTTCAGCGCCGCAGCTTCGCTCTGCAAACAATAAGTTTTAATTCCATCCCCGCCTTACTGACCCCATTCTTTGAGTAACCTATCTGGAGATTATTTTCATGTTAAAAGAGGCAGCGCAGTACGATGCAAAAACCATAGAACAGAATATCCGCAAGTTCTGGGATGAGATAGACGCCTACTCAAAGGTAAGAGAACTGCGCAAATATGGCAATAAATTCTTTTTCGTGGACGGTCCCCCTTACACCACAGGCAAAATCCACCTTGGAACTGCATGGAACAAGATTATCAAGGACTCAATCCTGCGCTACAAATCCATGAACGGCTTCCACATCCTTGACCGAGCGGGCTGGGACATGCACGGCTTGCCCATCGAGGTAAAGGTGGAAGGAGTGCTCGGGTTCAAATCGAAAAAGGACATCGAGAAATACGGCGTGGGAGAATTCGTGGCTAAGTGCAAGGAGTTTGCCCTGAAGCACCGCAACGAAATGACGCTCCAGTTCAGAAACCTCGGGGTCTGGCTTAACTGGAAAGACCCGTATATGACCCTGCGCGACGAGTACATCGAAGCTGCCTGGTGGACACTGAAGCAGGCGCATGAAAAGAAGCTCCTTGAGAAAGGCTTGCGCGTTGTGAACTGGTGCCCGAGGTGCGAGACTGCCATTGCGGATTCCGAGGTTGAATATGCCGATGTGACCGATCCCTCGGTGTATATCAAATTCCCGGTCGCAAACGAGGAAAATACCTACATCGTGATCTGGACTACCACGCCATGGACGATTCCTGCCAATATTGCAGTGGCTGTGCATCCTTCGTTTGAGTATGCAAAAATCCGGGCGGTAAAAGGCGGGAAGGAAGAAATACTGATTGTGGCTGTGGAACTCAAGGAAAAAGTCCTGAAACTCGGGAAGTATAAGGAATACGATGTCCTTGAGACCATCCTCGGCGAGGAACTGCATATCGAATACAAGCCTCCCCTTGGCGACAAGGTACCCAAACAGAAGGAATTCAGGCATAATGTTTACATGGCTGATTTTGTCACGGCTGAGAACACAGGATGCGTTCACATAGCGCCGGGTCACGGCATTGACGACTTTGAACTCGGGATAAAGCACAACCTTCCGATATTCTGCCCTGTCGGTCCTGACGGAAGGTACACGGAAGAGGCAGGGGAATACAAAGGCGTGCATGTGAGGGATGCGAACAAGATAATACTCTACGACCTTGCGGAAAAGAACCTGCTGCTTGCAAGCGGGAAAATATCGCACCGCTACGGTCACTGCTGGAGATGCAAGACACCGATCATTTACCTTGCCACCGAGCAGTGGTTCCTTCGCATAACAGACCTAAAGGA
>DAHXMQ010000338.1 GCA_027371625.1 Candidatus Methanoperedentaceae archaeon
TTTAATGGAGCCTATCCAGCATCGTTCAGCTATTCTCTCGCACCATCGGATACCCCTTCGCCCTCCTCGCTCCCGCTTATTAACGAATTCCCAACCTTGATTGTCTCGCCAAGAATCGGAGGCAGCATCTCATTCGGCTTAAGCGCCTTCAACATAAGGTTAACAGCAGCAATCTCGGCAGCCTGAGCATCGAGGTCAACTCCGTGGATGTTGTTCATCAGGATGCTTGCTTCGTATCCCTCATGCTTGCTCTCGGAGGTTTCAAAAAGCATGCCCTTTCTAACATGCTCGTCTATGCGCTTCTTGATTTCCCGATTCTTCTCCTCATAATAATTCGCAAAGCAGTCGTATGCTTTAATGAGGAACGAGCCTGAACCGCATGCAGGGTCAAGCACTTTTATGCGCTCCACCTCCTCAGGCGTTTTATCCTTCAGCAGCGCGCCCAGCGTATTCTTCACGATGTAATCCACAACGTATGGAGGCGTGTAGTATATCCCGCTCTCCTTGCGGGTTTCCTGGCTTGGCTTCAGGTCAAAAGTATTGTCATCCTTCAGGTAAAGCATATTCCCGAGATATGTTTCGTATGTATTGCCCAGAACATCGAAATCAAATTTTCTGAATGAATGCGAGGTCATTTCCTCGATGATGCGCGCCAGAACATCATCGCTGACAGTGACGCGGTCGTAAAAAAGCCCGCGCCTGAAAATCTCTCCGTTGTGGATGTCGTTGAACTTGTCGAACAGCGCACCGTCTCCAAATAATGCCTCATAAAGCGGGAGCGAGGAGGAGCTTGTGAAGTATTTTGGTGATGAGTGGCGAGCAAAGAAGCCTTTTAACTGGGAGGAGGAGTTTTCGGATGCTTTTAATAGTTCAAATGAAAGTGATATGGGGTTTGATATAATTATAGGAAATCCTCCTTACGGGATAGTTTTTAAAGAAGCAGATAAACATTTTTTCGAGGGTAAGTACCCTACTTTTCAAAGAAACAATGACATCTATATAGCCTTTATAGAAAAGAGCATATCATTGTTGAAACAAGATGGATTATTTTCTTTTATTATTCCAAATACATACCTAACAGGACCTTATTTCAATAGTTTAAAAGAGCATATCCTGAATACCTGTAAAATCTTGAAAATTTTAGATTTCGGGATTAACTTGGTGTTTAATGAGCCTAACGTATTTACTTCGATAATTATTTTGCAAAAAAAGAGTGATGAAAAATCACGGCAGGAAAACCTAATCGAGCACATTGATATTTCAGGCGATGGAAGATTAATCGATAAAAATTTCAGAATTGTAAACAAGAAACAATCCGATTTGAAAGATCACTGGAAACCTCTCAGTCCGATTGCA
>DAHXMQ010000353.1 GCA_027371625.1 Candidatus Methanoperedentaceae archaeon
TGTTCTATACACCGAAGGCTCTGTTCTCAAGGAAGTGCTTGCAATAGACGGCGTTGATGCCACGCGGACAAGGACGAACAATGTCAACGAGATATTCGAGGTAATGGGTATAGAGGCTGCAAGGACTGCGCTGATACATGAAGCCACGGAAACATTAAAGGAACAGGGTCTTACTGTGGATGTCCGCCACATCATGCTTGTAGCCGATATCATGACCGTTGACGGGGATGTAAAACCTATAGGCAGGCATGGTATCTCAGGCGAGAAGGCAAGCGTCCTTGCAAGGGCAGCCTTCGAGGTAACGGTCAACCACCTTCTGGATTCGGGCATGCGCGGCGATGTTGATGAACTGCGGGGAGTTACCGAGAACGTGATAGTCGGACAGCCTATAAGATTAGGAACAGGAAATGTCAAACTGATCGCAAAGAAAGCTGCATAAAGGAGAATAAGTATGGAAAGTGATATAAACAAGGTGCTCAGGAACGTTCTGACGACTGGAAAGGTTGTAATAGGCACAAGACAGGCGATAGATGCTGTAAAGAATGGAAAAGCGCAGGTAGTTGTGCTGTCGTCCAACTGCCTTCCTGAAACAGTGAATGAAATGAAAGGCGTACCGGTGATCAATTATCCCGGCACAGGCGTTGACCTCGGTGTTGCCTGCGGCAAGCCATTTGCGATTGCTACGCTTGCGGTGCTTGAGCCTGGAGATTCCGGAATACTTTCGTTGCGGAGCACAGATTTTGATGAACCCGTCTAAAAAGAAGTGATTATCAATGGGTTCATCAAAGAGTGAAGTTAAGCTGAGCACGGATGGAATAAGGTACATTGCATTATTTGAAAGCCTCACGGGAGCCAGGGCGAAGGACTGCTATGAGGATACCGAGAACAACAGGTTGCTGTTCGTTGTGAGGAACGGGGATATGGGTTTAGCCATAGGAAAAGGTGGCGACCATATCAACAGGGTAAAGAAAACTATCGGCAGGCATATCGAGATTATCGAGCATTCCGACGACCCTGCTGAGTTCATTAAAAATGCATTTCATCCTGTTTCTGTAAGAAACGTAAATATCGTCTCCTCTGATGGCAAGCGTATAGCTTATGTAGAGGTTGCTACTAAAGAGAAGGGGCTTGCCATAGGTAGAGACGGAAAAAATATCGAAAAGGTAAAAAGGCTCTCCTTAAGGCATCATAATATAAACGACGTGATAATTCAATGAGACCCCGCATTTAAATGCGGGATATAAAGAGGAAAAAACATGGGAAAAGGAATATACGCGGCTCGCAAACTCAAGAGCGAAAGCAAGAATTTCAGATGGAGCGACAAGGAATACGCAAGGCGAGCCCTCAATCTTGATGTAAAGGCAGACCCGCTCGGAGGTTCGCCGCAGGCAAGGGGTATTGCGCTTGAAAAAGTCGGGGTCGAGGCAAAACAGCCTAATTCCGCTATCAGAAAATGCATTCGTCTGCAGCTTATCAAGAATGGGAAACAGATATCGGCTTTCTGCCCTGGCGATGGTGCGATTAATTTCATTGACGAGCATGATGAAGTAATCGTGGAAAGAATGGGAGGAAGGATGGGAGGTGCCATGGGGGATATCCCGGGAGTAAGGTGGAAAGTGATAGCTGTGAATAATGTTGACCTGAGGCAGCTCGTGCTGGGTAAGAAGGAAAAACCGGTGAGATAATATGGCGAAATTGTTCGGGAAATGGGATTTTACCGATGTTGAGGTTAAAGACCCAAGCATTAAAGGTTATATCAATCTAACGCCAGTGCTCGTTCCGCATTCGGGCGGGAGGAATGCAAAGCATCAGTTCAGTAAATCGAATCTCAATATCGTTGAGCGACTTCTAAATAAAGTGATGCGGGAAGAGACCAACACAGGACAGAAAATCACGGTCTATAACAATGTCAGGGAAGCCTTTGAAATAATAAACAAGAAAACCGGGCAGAACCCTCTACAGATGCTGGTCAATGCAATCGTTAACGCAGGTCCAAGGGAGGAAACTGTAAGATTGCAGTACGGCGGTATTGCGGTTCCGAAATCGGTTGATACAGCACCGCAGCGCCGTGTGGATACTGCGCTTCGCCTGATAGCCCAGGGAGCGCAGCAGGCGTCTTTCGGTACGAAGAAGTCCCTTGCTAATGCCCTTGCGGACGAGATAATCGCGGCGGCAAACTACGATGTGAAAGGCTTTGCCATGGGCAAGAAGGACAATATCGAGAGGGTTGCGAAGGCTGCGCGGTAGTTTACTGTAGGCAAAGCGTAAACGTTGAGATAGAACACTGATGACACGGATTGGACGGATTTCCACGGATGCCGTAACCCGTGCGCTCCGTGTTCTATCGCAATGCCATAGCTGTCTTTCTGAACTGGGCGCAGCATTTTATCACTTTTTAAATATTAAACCTCGACCCCCCGATATGTGACTGATGTAGCCTCCCAACATTAAAAACCGTGCAGCATTTTTTACCAGAAAGAGAAGGGAAGGTGGAATACCCAGCAAAGAGTTTATCAATATCGAGCATGAATATTAAATCATATGGAGTATGACTTTGACTCAAAGGTCAATGAAATCTATCTAAAGCACGCTGCTGAGCTGGAAAAAGAGCATGCCGGGGATATTGTCGCTATAGATATTAAGAATGAAACCATAGTAGGTGTTTTAAAACAGGATAACATTGCTGAGTGGGTTAAAGATCTCAAAAAAAACAGACATAAAGTTGTATTTAGAAAAATAGGGGCAAAGGACGCTGTTTATAGGTTCAGGTGAACTTTGAGTCCTGGGATAATTTTTGATTTTGTAGGCGCAGACCCTCTGGTACCAATAAAAATCACAACAGCTAACGCCTCAAATAAACACCTCGCTTTTCTTGATACAGGTTCGGACAGCATAGCGATTCCCAGAGAACTCTGGAAGGAACTCGAATTATCGCAGGACTATCCTGTCAGGATGCAGAGCGTCACGGGATTAGCATGGTCGTATGTGGATACAATTAATGTTGAAATCTTTGGCGACAGGCACGAATCTTCGGCTGTGATGTCTGATGACCCTGAGATTCTTATCGGGATGGAGATACTTAGAAAGTATGTCGTATGCTTTGATGGGATTAACAGGAAAGTTGCGGTTAAAAAGACTACCCGAAGGTAGTTTGCAGGCGCGCCAGCGGGCATAGATACGCCTCACCTTTGCGTCCTTTGCGGTGTGCTGTGCCCCGGCATCGAACACGGATGCCGTAATCCGTGCATATCCGCGTCATCCGTGCGCTCCGTGTTCTATCGCAAAGCGCATACCTGTTTTTTCTGTACTGGGCGCCGCAGATTTATCACTTTTAAAATATTAAATCTCGGCGCCGATATGTTCCTAAAGCGGCGCACCTGATTAAGCGGATGAAATTTATCTTACAAAAGTTTAATAAAGAAAGCCTACATAAATTGCAACATGGAAGTTGCAATTTCTGAAGATGTAGCACCAGTAATTAAGGACTCGATTCATAGAGAGATTGTGCTTTTGGAGTCGAAACTCAATCTGGTGAAAGGTGAAATTAAACAGTTTGAAGAAAAATATCATTCGACATCTTCAGCATTTCAAAAAAAGTTTGATAAGGGAGAGCTTGGAGATTCGCAGGATTATTTTGAGTGGTGGGGACTGATAAAAGGTCTTAAGACGCTGGAAGATAGGCTGAATAAGGCAAAAGCGGTGATTACTCGTTGGTAATCGCTGATTATTTTAAATCAATTGAACAATTATTAAACAATTCCAAGCTTATTGTGGATAAAGCGGTTGATTTTAAAGAGTTCAGCAGCGAGGAGGGAATGGCAAGAGGGCGGTTGTTATTCTTGGGCGGGTATGTGCTCACTTTTATGGAGTACATTCAAGGAAAGGAACGTCCTAAATACAGGTTCAATCTTTCGGACGGCAAAGGGGATATGATTTTCAGATATGATAATGCAGCCCATCACAGAGAGATACAAACTTTCCCGCATCATAAGCACGTTCGCACTGAGGTCAAATCGTCTGGAGAGATCGGGCTTGCTGAGGTTGTGGCTGAAATTGAAATGCTAATATTAACCGCATTTAAAAGTTAGAGATTTTATCTCATTTTAAATATTAAATCTCGGCGCCGATATGCTGCCGAAGCAGTCACTTCCAATAAAACCCATGCAGCATAGACACCGAACTTATACGAACTTGATACGAACTCAAATCAATGAGATACCGTCATTTTATATAGGCTGACTTCTTATAAAGCTATGCAAATCAATTTCACAGACAACCATGAAAGGAATCTGTTAACAGAACTTTCTGCCGGGATATCAAAGTCAAGAGATGTCAGGGTTGCCGTTGCATTTTTAAAGTATTCCGGATACGATTTGATAAAAGGAAAATATACTGGAATGTCTTGAGAACGGCGGTGAGATGGAATTTCTGGTGGGTCTGGATTTCAGTACAACCGATGCAAAAGCAATCGAAGCGCTGCAGGAAATAGAGTCCGGTAATCCGATGCTGCGGTGTTATTGCTTCAGCGATGCTCTTAAAAACGATACGCCGGTATTCCATCCGAAGCTGTATTTGCTGAACGACGGCGCTCATGCTACTGTGGTGATAGGTTCTTCGAATTTAACAGCCGGGGGATTGAGGGGCAACATCGAGGTGAACGCCATCATCAAATCCGATATTGATAATGAGATTATTTCAGACATCTACGGGTTGTATAACAGGCTGAAGTTCCGCTCTGAATTGTTCAAACCCGATGCCGATTATCTTGAAAACTATGAACGAATCCGCAAGACCCTGAATAAATCGTATAAAAAACATCGGCAGGAGCCGCAGAATATCGAAATGCTTGCGGAATTGAAACAAAGGGAAAAGGTTCTCCCGAAAATAAAACCGGATGCTTCGGCTTTGTTCGGATGGCAGAAACTGGTGTATGAGAAACTTCCGTCCGGAGTTTTTAGAACGGGTGATATTTATCTTTTCGAGGAGGAATTCAGGGAGCGGTATCCTGAGAATGTTAATATCCAGGCGAAGGTCAGGCAGATTTTGCAGCAGTTGAGGGATCTTGGGTTGGTTAAGTATCATAAAAGAGAGACGTGGGAAAAATAGACAGATTTTATCCTTGTATGAGCCGCTGATTGATCTTTGCGTTCTGGCGCTGGAGCCTTTTGCGGTGTGCTGCACCCGACATAGAACACGGATGAACACGGATTTGACGGATTTTCACGGATGCGGAATCCGTGCGTATCAGTATCATCCGTGCGCTCCGTGTTCTATCACAAAGTCCATAGCAGTTTTTCGGTATCTGGCGCCGCAGATTTATCACTTTTCAAATATTAATTTTCGGCGCCGATATGCTACCGAAACAGCCAGACACCTTAACCAGCGGATTTATCAATATAGAGAATCAATAAACTTACGTATGCGCCCGTGTATATGTGGAAGCGAGGAGTTCGTCACACAGCCGAACAGGTATGATGTTTATCAGATTATAGACGGGAGGTTGGAGTATCAAAGGTCTGAGTCGGTTGATGATGGATTGACGGTTTATTGTAGAGAATGCGGTAAGCGATATGAAAAATAAAAACCGCAGATAAACGCAGATTTTTCCATAATGCCTTTGCTGCCTTCGCTTTGCGTTCTTTGCGCCCTTTGCGGTGTAAAGCGCCGCATATTTATCACATTTTAAATATTAAATTTCGGCGCCGATATGCTACCGATGCGACCTCCCAGCATTAAAAACCGTGCAACATAAACAACGAACTCCTACGAACTCAATACGAACTCACGTAAAGGAAGTCTATGTCGCACTCGAAACCGTTAAGATCAAAGGATTTTATTTAAGTCCGTAAATGAAGAACGAGAGTAAACTGACTTGGAAGGATGTCGTGAGGGAAGCTCTTGCAGAAATTGGGAACTCAGGACATCTGGATGATATTAACTCGCAAATTGAGGGGCACTGGAAAACAAAAACAAATCCGACATGGAAGGATACTGTCAGGCGGACGCTTCAGCAGTACAGCATTTTTTATCAGGAGGAGAAGGGGAGTGGGATATGGTTTCTCAGGGAGGAAAAGCCGCTTGAGGAATTTGACCCTAAAAAGAATCCTAATCCGCAGCATGAGGACGTTCAGGGGATGCTGCTTGAACTCGGAAAGATATACGGTTATGAAACCTCAACAGCAATCAATGATGCCAAGAAGAAATTTATGAACATGCCTATTGAAAAAGTCGCAACCATAAAAGAATTTCAAAGTGATTTATTTCATCCAAAAATTGTAGAGGTAGTGAGTCATATAGATGTTCTATGGTTTGGTGGTGATACTGATATGCTTGTGCCTGAGTTTGCTTTTGAAATAGAGCATACAACCGATGTGACAAAAGGACTTGGCAGGCTTCTTGACCTTCACAGGTCGGGTCAGAGGACAAGGCTGTTTGTAATCCTGCCGATAGATAAAATGAGCAAGTTCGATAAAGAGATAGGGCGCAGTCTTTTCAGGGATATAAAAGGGGTCTGCCGGGCAAGAACTTATGAGCCGCTTGTCAAGCTCTATACTCTGGCGAAGGAGCATAATCTACAGAAGACAGAATTCTTTGGGGAGTAAGTAGCGCCAATACATACTGCCTCATCGCAGCGCCACATATTTATCACTTTTTAAATATTAATTCTCGGCGCCGATAGGTTTCCGATGCAACCATTTTTTTTAAAGCAAAGAACTTTTTTCATTGGACTTGAAGAAGCGGAATTTTACGTAAAGCCGAGCCTATCGCATCAATAATTAAAGGTTCAGGGATTACTTTTTCTCTTTCAGAACTCCATTTATATCTATCATTCGGCGGGGTAATTTCTGAAGGCACCCATAAATCCGGTAAATATTTTCGAGCTTCTTCAGGTGATAAAGTTTTAAGGAAAAGAACTTCTTCTTTAGTAAAATTACTCTTGTTTTCCAGAAGTTTACTGTGGTAAGGAAAATCATGCCTCACACAAATATTCGTCCTTCTGACATTTTTTCTAAACTGTTTAACTTCCGCATCTGTCCAATTTGCATTAATATGATAATCGTTGCCATCGTTTTGGTTTTTTAAGGGCTTATAATTGTCATGTAGTTGAGTTAATGGTCTATTCCTGCAATCGGAAATTTGTACCTTCCATTCATAGCACTTTATTCGTTTATTCTCCATTTCTTTAAAGTCTAAATCCCAATTGTAAATCATAAAAACATAGATGTCTTTCCGATGATAGCCCGCATTTTCTAAAACTTGTATTTGTTTCTCGACTACTGGATAGTGTTCATATCCCCAGTCCCAAGCTATCCGTGGTTCTCTGAACCCCGCTTTTTTTAACTTTGATGCTAATTCTGGATTTTTTAGCAGCAGCTTCCCATCAAAGCCACTCTGGGATTCACACCACCCTATTTTTCTCTGGCTTTTTAATTCGATTAATTCTTCCAAAAGCTCTTTAATATGGGGATTGTGCAGCAAATTATTATCATAAAAAACAAGATTCTTTAGACCTAATTCCAATCCAGGCTCGATAATTTTTTTTATACTTTTCTTTGTTTCAAACTCCGGCTCTATTATCCATGTACCGCAGAAGGTGCAATGCCTAAAACACCCTCTTGATGAGTGGACAATCTGATAATCAATATTATTTTCGCCATTCATTACAAGTTTGTAATCCGGGGATAATTTCTCTGCGCCTTTGTGAACTCCCTTAAACGTAGTGACTTTATATTTCTTGCATTTCTCTTGGAAATCAGGGTCGTTGCATCTTAAACTTGCATAAATTCCCCCAATTCTTATTTCTGTTGTTTTTGGGTCAGGAAATCGCTCACGGTAGAATTTGGCGCATTCCCATACATGCTCTGACCAATAGGTAAAAAGGCTTGTAATTTCTATTCGTGAGGGAATTTTGAATTTTGTGGGTTCTTTTTTTCCTCGAACCAATTCTACGGTATAATTTTTACTTTTATAATAAGATGCAAGTTTTAAAAGACCAATTGGAAGGAAGTTTTTATGATTTTTACTCTTGGTTTTTGTTGGAAATTCTGGCTCGACAAGAAGGATATTTTGATTTTCCATGTATTTACTAATTAGTCATTGGAATATAGAAATATTTCGATCAATTAATAAGCAGAAAGTTTCGGGGCTTGTAAATCAGATTTTACAATAGATCCATCTCTAACAGTATCAAGTTCTAAATTAACAACATCAAGTAATGTTTGTTCAGAAAGTGCTTTAGTTGTATGGCTACCACCGTATCTAAACCATGATACAAAATGAATCATTGGATTATTATTATAACCAATATAATAAATAGGTTTATCAGATTTCACTTCATACCCTGAAGATTCTGCTTCCCTAAGAAGGTATGGAACAAACAATTTTTGACGATATTGCTCAGCATTTTCTTTTGATTTATACCAATTGAAGACATTTATGAATTTTTCTTTCTCTTCAACGGTTCTAATTAATCCTGTTAATTCTTTTTCAATGTTTCCAATGACAAATAACTCTTCACCCTCTTGGATATGCTTCAAATTGAAAGTCATTAATAGTAAAAAATCGTTAGGAATTTGGTTCTTGAAGAAATTCTTTAAAGAATTAATTCTCTTAAAATCTTTGTTCAAAATACCACCAAAAAAATCGAAAAAGGCTATATCGAAAGGGTATTCTATACTTATCTCTCCATATCTTTTTCCAGCCATCAAAATATCATCTAACTCACCTCTGAGGAGTGTTAGTTGGACTGCACCCCAAAAAGTGGACAGGTAGTTAAGAAACATTCTTAACAAATGTCAACAGAAAAGGGTGCAAATATGAAAACAAGGAAAAAATTCACACGAGAATTCAAAATATCGGTTCTTCGTGAA
>DAHXMQ010000359.1 GCA_027371625.1 Candidatus Methanoperedentaceae archaeon
GGATACTGTATCTTATTGTGGGTAGTTTTTAGGTACATCAAAACAAGCTTTAAGAACTTAGTGGGTACTATGTTTTTAAGTTGTATAGTGTTTTTGTCAGCTAAAAATATAGCCAATGGGATTAATAACAGCAACGGATAAGTCTTAAATTCAGCACCTATCCCCAGCGAAACAATAGATGCTATTTTCCATATCCGTTTTGGTGTATCAAAACTTTTCTTGGCAAAATATAATGATAATAATGTAAAAAAGGCAGGATAAATATCTACTTGTCCCATTATTTCGATACTTATAAAGGCTAACGGGGATGCTAAATATGCCACAACTAACTCTTTTCGTGGATATACTTTATAAATTAATAATCCCCCAATAAAAAACAAAATAATATTAGGGAGAATTCCAAAGAAAGGAAAGAACGAAGGTGCAAAATCGGGCAGTAAAACCCATGTGTTTATATTTGATGAAAATATAATAGATAACCCTTTTAAATATGTTCCTTGAAGAATATAAAAATCAGCGGGGTATATAACCAAATTATGATTTCCTTGAACATTTATTATATAATTATAAAAATTATACTCACCCTTTCCGAATGATTGAGCAATGATATTAAGTCCCCAGAAATCACCGTGTTTTGGATACGTACCATAAAAAAGGTAACCAAACAATAGTACAACAATTAAAATATTTAATATAAAATTTTTATTCTTTCTCATTTCATTCTATCAACTTTCTTATATAGTGTTTTACTATTTAAAAATAATGTGCTAAACATGTTTAATATGACAAATGTGTTTATTATTTTTAACATGTTATTTTAAAATTAGATAGCATGGAAAGAATTATAACTAAAACAGCCAAGAAATTAGTATCCCACCATAGCAATTATGTCGTTTTTGTAACACCTGAAGCGAAGCAACTTGGATGGAATGAAAAAACGATTGTAACAGTATCTGTTGTTGAAATAGATGGGAAAAAAAGAATTGTTATAGAAAAAGGAATGCAACTTTAAACTACTTTATACACAGAGAGGACTATTTACAAAGCCGCCTTAAACGAAAAGCTGAAATGCTATTAGCCCAATTAAACCCGTAATCCGGTGATAATAGTGAAAGTACTTGTAAGCGACCCCATATCAGAGCAGGGCATTGAGATATTAAAAAAAGAATTCGATGTTGATATAGCAACAGGTCTTGAGCCTTCCGAACTTATAAAAAGGATAGGGAATTACGAAGCTCTCATCGTCAGGAGCGAAACGCAGGTAACAAAGGATGTCATCAACGCAGGCAAGAAACTTAAGATAATAGGCAGGGCTGGCGTTGGTGTGGATAACATCGACGTGAATGCAGCCACCGAGCGTGGAATAATCGTCGTAAACGCGCCCGAAGGAAACACTATTTCGGCAGCCGAGCACACGATAGCAATGATGATGGCGATGTCCAGGAACATTCCCCAGGCAAACGCATCGCTTAAGAGTAAGAAATGGGACAGGAAGAAATTTATGGGCGTTGAGGTGCGGGGAAAGGTGCTCGGGATTATCGGTCTTGGGAGAATTGGGACAGAGGTGGCAAAAAGGGCGCAGGGGATGGAAATGAAAATCCTTGCCTACGACCCGTTCATATCGCAGGAGAGGGCGAATGAACTCGGCGTTGAACTGACAACTGTGGAAGAAATAGTCAAAAACTCAGACTATATCACAGTCCACACACCGCTTACCAAGGAGACAAAAGACCTCATCAGCAGCAAGGAATTTGCTGTTATGAAAAAAGGCGTGCGCCTCATCAATTGCGCAAGGGGCGGCATCATCAACGAGGAAGCCCTTGCAAAAGCGGTAAAAGATGGCATCGTAAGCGGCGCAGCCATTGATGTTTTCGTCAAGGAGCCCCCGTTTGAAAGCCCGCTTCTTGAGCTTGACCGCGTTATCGTTACACCTCACCTCGGGGCCTCAACCGAAGAAGCCCAGATTAACGTAGCCGTATCCGTGGCTGAGCAGATCGTGAACGCGTTGAGCGGTCTTCCGGTGAAGAACGCCATTAACATGCCCTATGTTAAACCCGATGTGATGCAGATTATCGAGCCTTTTTTGCCTCTTGCTGAAAAAATGGGAAAACTGTGCACGCAACTCATCGGAAGCAATTATGAGAAGATCGAAGTTTCATACTGCGGTGAAATCGCAGACAAGGACGTGGCGCCCGTAACACTTGCGGTACTCAAAGGATTACTTGAACCCATACTCGGTGCAGGCGTGAATTATGTAAATGCGCCCGTAATAGCAAAAGAGCGCAAGATAAAGGTCATCGAGAGCAAATCAAAAACCGTTGAAGGTTATCCCAGCCAGATTTCAATAAAACTGAGCAGGAAGGGCGAGGAGAAATTGGT
>DAHXMQ010000366.1 GCA_027371625.1 Candidatus Methanoperedentaceae archaeon
CAATTCCTCGACAACTGGCGGCTCCTTCGGTGCTTCCGGCTCAAAAAGCACAAGCTGCGTATATTTTGCGCTTCCTTTGCCGATGATGGTGCTACCGTTTTCAGTCTCTGGTTTTGTTCCCAATGATACCAGCATGGACTGCGTTGAAAACCAGTTCCTTCTCCTCACAGGTCCTAACATGGCTGGGAAATCCACGTACATGAGGCAGACCGCCTTGATAATAATAATGGCACAGATGGGAAGCTTCGTGCCTGCTTCCTACGCCTCTGCCGGAATCGTGGACAGGATATTCACGCGCGTGGGGGCTTTTGACGACCTTGCAAGCGGACAGAGCACGTTTATGATAGAGATGGTCGAGCTTGCGAACATCCTGAACAATGCAACCCCGAAAAGCCTTGTGCTGCTGGATGAAATCGGAAGGGGCACGAGCACCTATGACGGGTACAGCATTGCCAAGGCTGTTGTTGAGTTCATCCACAATAAAGAGCGCGTGGGGGTGAGGTCGCTTTTTGCCACGCATTATCACCAGCTTACCGCTCTTGAAGGAGCGCTGAGGCGAGTGAAGAACTATCATATCGCCGTGAAGGAAGAAGGGAACGACCTTGTGTTCCTTCGCAAGATCATCCCCGGCGCTACTGATAAGAGCTACGGCATCCATGTTGCAAGGCTCGCAGGAGTGCCGCTTAAGGTTACGCAGAGGGCGAGGGAAATATTGAAAGAGACTGAAAACGGTAGCACCATCATCGGCAAAGGAAGCGCAAAATATACGCAGCTTGTGCTTTTTGAGCCGGAAGCACCGAAGGAGCCGCCAGTTGTCGAGGAATTGAAAAAGCTCAACGTGGATGCGATGACACCGCTTGAGGCGCTCAATGCGCTGGCTGAGCTGAGGAAGAAGGCGGGCAGGGGATAAATTAGGCTTCAACTGACCAGTTTTTTGAAGTCTTCGTTATCCCAAATTTCTTTCGTCTTTGGGTCGATTCTCAAGACAATAACACACATATACCTTCCCTTCATATATATTCACATAACAATTATGAACCTCAAAAAATCCGGCATTTCCACACGCGCAATCCACGCAGGCGAGAAAGCCTCGGAAACCGGTGCAGTCAGCACGCCTATCTACCAGACTGCAACATTCGAATTCGAAAGCGCAGCCCGTGCCGCGAGCGTAATGGCTGGGAAGGAAAAGGGGTACGTGTATTCCCGGGGCTTGAATCCAACCACAGAAGTGCTCGAAGAAAAATTAGCAGACCTTGAGGGAGGTGAGGCGGCGCTATCCCAGGCATCGGGAATGGCAGCCATCACCACAGCAGTCTTCACTTCGGTAAAGGCAGGCGACCACGTGATTGCCGATGAAGTGATATACGGAAGCACATACGATCTGTTCGTTGACCTGCAAAAATTCGGCGTGGATGTGAGCTTTATCGACACTTCGGATATCGGCAATGTGGAAGCCGCGTTTCGCAAGGACACTAAGCTTGTTTTTTTCGAAACTCCGGCAAACCCGACAATGAAACTCACCGACATCAAAGCCGTATGCGAAGTAGCGCATGACAGGGGCGCAAGCGTAATGGTGGACAATACCTTCATGACCCCTTATTTCCATTCGTACCGTGAGCGTTTTCATTCCCCTGATAATG
>DAHXMQ010000371.1 GCA_027371625.1 Candidatus Methanoperedentaceae archaeon
ACAAAAACGAGAAGGAGTGAATCAAAAAACACTTTCACATTGCTCAGGGAAAGGTTATTACGAATAAAAACATTTATTCAGTGATAAAACACACGCATCATGATAATAGAAAAAATGCGCCCGAGGTGGAAACAAAATGAACAATTATCTTTCATGGGAGCAGACTCTGTTTAAGGACAGGGAGATTTTCGAGCCCGGATACGTACCTGAAGCGTTTCTATATCGAGAGAAGCAGTTGAAAAGAATAGGTCACGCCATTGCACCCGGGATAAAGGGAGAACAGCCTCAGAACATGGTGTGTATCGGACCGCCTGGAACGGGAAAGACGACCTCGATAAGAAAAATCATTGATGAAGCCGAGCAGATATCGACTTCAGAACTGATTATTGCTTATGTCAATTGCAGGTTTACGCCAACTCGTTTTTCAGTGCTGTCCGATATCTATCGAAAAATATCTGGAATAGAGCCGCCTGGAACGGGGATTGCGCTGAAAAAGTTTTATGAGAAGATTGCAGAAACACTGGCGGCTAAAAACAAGAGTCTATTTGCGGTACTTGACGATGCCGACTTCTTGCTGTTGCGAGGAATTTATTGCAATGTCGCAAACGATATTTTAAGGCTTTATGAGAACCGACCTGTTAATACAGGTTTGTGTACTGTTCACAGTACCCAACGTCCTCCTCTCGATGATGGACTTGGATCATTGTTCATGCCTGTGGTTGTAAAGTTCCCGTCATATAGCTGGGACGAGACTTTTAATATCCTGAGTACGCGCGCGAAACTCGGGTTCTATTCCGATGTTGTTAATAAAGAGATCATTGAAAAAATCACTCAATATACAGTACCAAAAGGGGATGTAAGGTTTGGCATTGACCTTCTGAAACGGTCAGCTTTTCATGCCGAATTACGCGCTTCTGTGGCAGTGACGCCTTCGGATGTGGATGCAGCACTCGTTGAAGCGTCAAAAGACAGACTTTCAAGATATCTAAAAGTGTTCTCGGAAACCGAAAGAGCACTGCTCGACCTTGCGTCTGAAATGGTTACTGTGCAAGCAGGCGAATTATTTAGTGCATTCCACGAGCGCACACATAAAGGATACACTACGTTTCATAAAGCGCTGAACAGCTTGATGAGGGCAAAACTGATAGATGCAAACATCGAAAACAGGGGTAAAAATGGCAGGATGCGAGTGATTGTTGTTAAACAACCAACATCTGGTTCTGAATCCTGATGATATAGCAAAACTGTGTGGTGCGAGCTTTCAATCCTCATTTTATAAGGACACGCCCTGAAATATCCCCTTCGGCACTGGTTTGGCGCAGAGACAGAGCAGATCGCCCGTTAAACCTGAGCAGACTATAACTAAGGCTGTGGATGATGTAATCCGAGATACTTTCTATGAAGATGAGAGCTGCAGAGAGGTTGTATGAGCGAAGGAATCTCCCGACTTCAGTCGGAGAGAGGGGTCAATGTGAAAAAGTCGATGTCGGGTTAATAGCCAAACATATCCAAATAAAAACTGCCCATGTTCCGATCCTACCAATGTTCCTTTGCTTATCAAGCATCAGTTCTTCCATAAACATATCGTAGGGCTTTCCACTATTCATATAAAAATAATATTGCGAACTGTGAACTGGAAGCATAAGTTGCGACTGGATACCTGAATGAAATCATAAAGTACTTTTGAACTATAAAAAAGCCCTAAGCATCATGATTTTGTATTTCTTGATTCTCAAGTCAACGCCTTAGTAACCTCTCTTAAAGCGATTGAAGTTACAAGCCAGTTCATCGATATAACTGATAAAGTTCACCAGTCGCAACTTATGGGTATAAAATCATCACTCAGTCGCAACTTATGGTTCCAGAATCGCGTCTTATGGTTCCAATTCACAGCAGGATTTTACATTTTTTTCGCCCATTTGCTACGAAAGTCAAAGGTTCAATTTCAGTAAATATTAAATACATAGAGATAAAATGAGATTTAATATGCAAAAAAACCAAAATACCAAAAACGACGCTTACATGCAGCGTATTCTTAAAGATAAAATCCTCACGCGGTTGGAAATTGTCCGGCGCTATTATGCAAATGAAAAGCCGGCTGATTTTGCTAAGGATTTCGGTCTTACGCCCAGATACATATATTACGTAATTGAGGCGTTCGAAAACCACGGCTGGCGCGGTCTCGTAGATAAGCGCGGCGGTGCATATAACGTGAAGATCACAGACGATATTGAGCGAGAAATAGTGGAAGCTTTTCTTGAAAAAAAACCATTGAAGGCAAAAGACATAGCTCTAATCCTCGAAAAGAAAAACATTATCCTGAGCAAAAAGAGCATAGACCGCGTGCTTGAAAGGCATTTTCTAAAAAAGAAAAGAAATATAAAACACAATTGAAATTTATGAACCATCGATTGTCAAAAATGAGCAAACATGCATCTCGTTAAAGAAAAAAACAATATACTTATATAAGAGATACGCAAATAGTAGTTTATATTAATATTAGTGTGAGGCATAAGCTGTAACATGGTATGTGGAATCTGCAGGACAATAAAAAGCGAAGGGCTTGACGAAGAGCAAACGAATGAAGAGCTCAGGGCAATGTATGCGAGTGGTGCCGGAACGCCGGCATTAACGCGTTATTTCAATACAAAAATCCTCGAAAATATTCTCAAAAAGAGATATGAAGAGATGGGGATCGAGATGCCGCTTGTGAAGGTATCCGACCTGTATGAGACATTGAGGAAGGTGTTTGATTCGGAAGGAGTGCCGCCGGAAGATTACCAGATAATGTCCCGCGTATTTATTCAATGCGGCATAGATATTCATGATGTGCAAAACAGGTTCAGGCATCGTAATCTCATGTGGCGCCACATAAAAAATTGTCTCAATATCGAGATTAAA
>DAHXMQ010000376.1 GCA_027371625.1 Candidatus Methanoperedentaceae archaeon
ACCGTCATTAAATTTTAAATTATTTAAACATGAAATAAATGACTCGAATTTGTTATCGATCAGTTCATACGCAAGCGCAACATCCTCTGAATAATCTGAAATGTCCATATAAAAAGGAAACAAGTCAAAAGGATAATAGGACGCTATTCCAAGTAGAAATGCTCCATTTGTTTTTTTATTAAAAAATAAAAGTTCATACGGCACCTGAACCTTAAAGTCGCCTTTATTAAGACGCTCCGTCCGTTTATCTTCTTTTTCTCCGGATACGTGTATTAGATTTTTCACTGCCTCTACTGGCGGCTTGCCGTCCAGAGAAATCAATACATTTTTTTCAAATTTTGCTTTAAATTCCTTGATAATAGTAAATTCGTTGTTCACTATATGTTTTGTTTCCTCCGTATTCTTCCCTTTCTCAGGAAAGATATCATCGTAGACGGCATTTACACTCTCTTTCTCTATCATCAGCGCCGCAATGCCACCACCGATGTCCTCGAAGTTGCAGAATATATGGGGTGTATTAAATCTTACCTGCGTATGCATCACGTTTATGCCTATGATAGGGACTTTGTAACCCGTATGCTTTGCGAATATGTTTAAAACCGTGGGTGGCAGGTAGAAGATCTTTTCCCTGTCGCAGTAATCTGCGAATTTTCCGGCATATTCCTTCTGTTTTCCCTGACTCGCTCCTTTGCACATCTTACTATAATAATACCCCTTAGCAAAAAACTCAGCGGATTTTAGCGTCCAAGGCACATGCACCACAGGAAAATGCAGCACAACCGCGCCCTTCTCACATTTTACCCTCTTTGCAAGCTTCTCTGCCGACTCTATCGCGCCTTTTTCTTTAACCCCATCCACGCTTATCCTTGCATCCTTATCCTCGCACAACACCAATGCCGCACCGTCGGTGTGCATATCATCAGGATAAATCATGCCATCCACAGAGGCGCCAATCTGCGGTATGTCGCCGTACTCCTCATGGAATATATCCAGCATTGCCTGGTATTTGCCGTTGTACTTTAACGTGGCGTAGAATAGAGCAAGGTCTGGCTTAAAATCAAGGCGCGCATGAGCCTGTTCGATCAAATCATAAGCAGCCTGCTTAGGATCTTTTTTGTTGCTGAATAGCGTAACAGATTTCATTTTTGCCACCGTTTTTTATCAGTACCAATTCCTTTAATTATATCTGCCCTGCGACATCCAATTAAGTTGTTGTTTTATATGATATATATTTTTCTATTTATGATAATTATGGCGAGTTATAGGATAATTCTATATCAACCAATCTCTAAGCCACGCATTCCCCGATAATCCTGGTCGCCCGAAGCGTCTCCAGCGAGACGAGCTGCTGGTTGGCTTCCTCCTCTGCAATCGTAACAAGCACAGTAGATTTCGAGGAAGGAGCTATCAAAATCCTGTTATTCCTGAAATAAAAAATAGTCTCCTGCAAGCCTTCCCTGTTCATCTCCCCCAGCACATGCCCGATCTGCTTCTCAAGCCAGAACATGGTCTCCAGAAGATGCTCCCTGTATCCCGGGGTTCTGATGGATATGGGCATGCCGTCTATCCTGTAGAGTATA
>DAHXMQ010000380.1 GCA_027371625.1 Candidatus Methanoperedentaceae archaeon
TACATGTTCTCCCTATTTTAGTTTTTCCTCCATTTGTCGCTTTTCTGGGGGCATCGTTAAGGCAATGCCTTCAGCAGGCGCAGGTTTGCCAATAGAGATATACAGCACATCGGCTTCCTCATCGTATTCCCAGTCAAGGGATTTTTTACGTTCCATAATTTTTAGGACTTCCATAGTATATCCCTCCTTTTGGAATAAGCGCGCGTATCCAGCGCAGCTTTTTCCAGACTTTCAACAGGCAGGCTTATATTCAATCAAATACCATAAAATATCAGGTGAGTGACATGAGTGTAATGTGCGTACAGGTTGGTCAGAAAGCTCCAAGCTTCAATATGCAGGGAATATTCCATGGAGAAATCCGGGATATACATCTTGAGGATTATGCCGGGAAATGGGTTGTGCTTTTCTTCTATCCTCTTGACTTCTCGTTCGTATGCCCGACAGAAGTCATTGAATTCGGCGAGAGGTTCGATGAGTTCGCGGAACTGGATGCCCAGGTGCTCGGCGTAAGCGTTGACAGCGTTTACTCTCATAAAGCATGGCTCAAGGAGCTCGGGGAATTAAAGTATCCCCTGCTCAGTGACATAACAAAGGAAATCAGCAGGTGCTACGGGGTTTTGATCGAGGAAAAGGGCATAAGCCTTCGTGGCGCATTCATCATCGACCCTGAAGGCATGCTCAGGTACCAGGTTGTGCATGATCTAAATATCGGAAGGAGCGTTGACGAGATACTGAGGGTTTTGAAGGCACTTCAGACTGGAGAGCTATGCCCTGTGGAATGGAGACCAGGGAAGTCCACGCTTGGTAAAGCATAATGGTAAAACCACCTTGGCTTAAAACAAGACCCCCGGCAGGAGAAAAGTTCCAGGCTTTGAACAAAGCCCTGCATGAATATAACTTAAATACCGTCTGCACTGGCTCAAGGTGCCCGAACACGGGAGACTGCTGGAGCAGGGGCGCTGCAGCGTTCATGATAATGGGTGATATCTGCACAAGGAATTGCAGGTTCTGCGCGGTGGAAAAAGGAAAACCTCTGCCTCTTGACTCATCCGAACCGCAAAGGCTTGCAGAGGCTGTTGCAAAACTTGACCTGAGATACGTTGCATTGACTTCGGTGGACAGGGACGATCTCCAGGATGGCGGCGCAGGATATTTTGCAGAATGTATTAAGGCAGTAAAATCGATTAACGATGGTATAATCGTGGAGGCACTGATTCCTGATTTTGAGGGAAATGAGGAATGTCTTGGAAAAATCATCGGTGCCGCTCCTGATATTATAGGGCACAACGTGGAAGTTGTCAGGGAATTCCAAACTCTTGCGAGGGATAGAAGGGCTGGGTATGGTTTGTCACTGGGAGTTCTCAGGAAACTGAAAGAGATGTCCTTTTCTACCTACATCAAATCTTCATTGATGCTTGGTCTTGGGGAGACCGAGGAAATGGTAATAAATACTTTGAATGAGCTGAGACATGCAGGCGTGGAACTGCTTACTTTGGGTCAATACCTCAGACCGAGCATGAGGCATCTTGAAGTCAAGGAATACATTTCTCCACAGAGATTTGCATACTTCAAGGAAAAAGCCGAGGATGTGGGGTTTCTTTCGGTTGTTAGTACACCACTTGCCAGAAGCTCGTACATGGCAAAGATTAAAATGGTATAGAGCCATATAATCTTGCGGGAGGTTTAAAATTGCCAAGACAAAAAATTCTTGACATGAGTGTTGACTGGCTTTCGATTCTCGACTCGGAAGGCAATGTGGACAAGAGCCTTGAGCCTGCTCTTGATAATGAAACACTTCTTAAATTCTACAGGACGATGATGCTCACGCGGATGTTCGATGACAAGGCATTGAAGCTCCAGCGACAGGGAAGGATGCTTACCTTCGGCTCATGCCTCGGGCATGAAGGCTGCCAGATAGGAAGCGCATTTGCCATGAACCCTGATGACTGGTTTTTCCCATACTTTCGGCAGCATGGGGTTCAGATTGCAAGGGGGATTCCATTGAAGGATATCTACATCTACTGGATGGGCTCCGAGGATGCGAACATGAACATACCTCCAAAAAACTTCACGGTCAATATACCAGTTTCTACCCAGATACCGCATGCAGTAGGCGCAGCATGGGCTGTAAAAATCCAGAAGCAGAATATCGCCGTCGTGGTATATCTTGGGGATGGCGCAACCTCGGAAGGGGATTTCCATGAAGGAATGAACTTCGCAGGGGTTTTCATGACGCCAACGGTCTTCAT
>DAHXMQ010000028.1 GCA_027371625.1 Candidatus Methanoperedentaceae archaeon
TTGATGGTATTTACCACGGCTTCAGTAGCTTTGTCTATGCCCCGCTTGATCTCGATAGGGTTTGCCCCGACTGTGATGTTCTTCATGCCCCTGTGCAGAATCGCCTGGGCAAGAATCGTGGCAGTGGTAGTCCCGTCCCCTGCTACCTCCTGCGTCTTCGTTGCCACTTCTTTCACGAGCTTTGCTCCCATATCCTCATAGGGATCTTTCAGGTCGATTTCTTTTGCAATGGTTACGCCGTCGTTGATGATTGTCGGGCTTCCGAAACTTTTCCCGAGAACCACATAACGACCCTTCGGTCCGAGCGTGATCTTCACTGCTTTGGTTAACTGGTCAACCCCGCTCATGAGAGCCTGCCTTGCTTTTTCATCGAATATCAGTTGCTTTGCCATGTTATCCCTCTATTTTTGCGATTATGTCCTTTGCATCGAGTATGAGGTATTTTTCACTATCTATTTCCAGTTCCTCTGAACTGTAGCCTGTGTATAATATCACATCGCCTTTCTTTACCGGGAGTTCTTTTTCCTCGATATTGCCTACTTCTACCACAATCCCCTGTTTTCTCTTTTCCTTTGCAGTCTCGGGGATGTAAATCCCGCCTCTTGTTCTTTCCTCTTCTTTTACGGGTTTGATTAAAACTCTTTTACCTAATGGTTTTATGTGCATAGGTTTCACCTCTTGGGTTTTTGAATTTTTATAGGATTTCTATCGGCAAGAGGTATTCATGTTTAGGGTTCTATTAATAATTTTCTTTGTTGCGGTCACTATTCCCAGAGGTGACTTTGCTTCAAACCTTGGTCTTGTTTCATCGCTTTGATTAAGGATGCCGGAGCCAAGCCTGCCGCTTTCACCCATTCTCCTGTCACCACAGGTTTTCTTCTTCACGGCTATATCAATCAGCCCTGGGTTGCCGCTGGATGAAATTTTCAGTAATCTTTTAATCTTATGCAAACCTGTAATGGGATGGTGATAATTATTCAGGAATATTCATTTAAACGAGGATTTTCGCAGGAAGCGAGCAGAGTAAGAAGCTTACTTACGAAGAATTTCCCAGCAGCAATAAAAGAAGATGGTGGCAAATATACGCTGAGCTACGGCGCCTTTTCACGGTTAACTGTGTGGCTTGATAACAAAAAGCTGTGTGTTGACACGGAATCCAGCAGGGAAGCAAAGGACGAGATGATTCTTGAAACCAATAAGCGATACAGGGTATTTCTCGAGGAAGCAACAGGTTATTCCGCAAAGGAGCGGCTTGCAAAAGCCAAGAAAGAAGTGCAGGGATAATGTGAAGCTAAAATCCGAGAGGCTTTGCCCTGAGTGCAGGGAAGCCCGGTTATAGCTGTTGAATTTTTTTGCCACCGGCTTTCATAATTCTGAGCATGATCGACCAATCCGGTTAAACTAAAAAATGCATGTGTCAGAAAAATATAAATAGCCACAGAAATATTAAAAGTTGCAGGTGGTTTGAGAATGATCGTTGTGGTATCGGATGTCCATCTCGGTTATGAAAAATGTAATAAGAGTGATTTCTTAAGGTTTCTGGATACGAACATTTCGAAAGGTGTAGATCATCTTGTCATTTTAGGTGATCTTCTGGACTTCTGGAGATTTAACAACGCCAGGATAGTCGTAGAGAACGCCGACGTATTGTCAAAAATTGTCAGGCTGAATGTAAAGAATATCCATTACGTAATTGGCAACCATGACTATTATATGCTGAAATTGAATGAAAGATATGCAGGGAATTATCCATTCACGATATCCAGGTCATTAAGACTGGAAGATGGGGGAAACAAGTTCTATTTCATTCACGGTTATGAGTTGGAGGTACTGGCGAACCTTGAGCCAATGAGCATAGAAGAATACGAGAAGTTCAGTGAAATGATGTGTTTCACGGAAGATGTGATTGGATGGTTCGCAAGCCATGTATGGGACATAGTTGAAGGAGCGGAAAGCATAGCCAAACATCTCAAGAACATGAAGAAATCGCCTCATGATAGAAAGGACATAGATAAGGTTTACAGGTTAGCGGTTTCAGAGGCTGCATATGTTCTTCTCGGCATGAAACCCGATGAAAAGCTGGTATTTGGCCATACACACAGGCCCTTCATCACCAAAAAAAGGAATGTCGCGAATACGGGCTCGTGGCTAAGCGAGCTCAAAAAAGAATACCAAAATAGCTATGTTGAAATCTCAAATGGAGATATGAAGCTGAAGTTCTTCAAATAAGGCTCTGGCGGGAATTCTTGCTGCATTTGCCAATTTGTCCCCCTCCCATTACCATTTTTATCAATTTCTCAGCCCACACCAGTTTCTTCTTTTTTAAAGTAGAGACATTCTCATCCTTAAAATCAAAACCGATCAACCTTATCGACCTCGCCCCCATCTCCTTCGCAAGGAACACGCTCCTGTCCCCGTCTGTAAACCCACCGAAATTATAGACGTACTTGCGGGGTTTTGACTGCGTTGTCCCGATAACCTTTTTAAGCCTCGGTACTTCTTTGCTCAGCGCCTCCATGTTATCGCCGTGGGCATGAACAACCATTATGGCGCCTGCCTTTGCCTCGTCCTCCATATTGCCGTCAAGGTCTGTGACAATGATGTTGGGAGCGATGCCGTTTCTCATAAGAATGCTTGTAGCGCCGTCTGCTGCGATAATCACGTATTTTTCAGGCTCCACATTTTTAATCTCATCTGCAAGTTTCGGCGCCTTCCCGCATACAAGTACATCCTTTCCTTCGATTGTTCTTCGCAGTGCGTCTATTCCCAGAACCTCCTTTTTTTTCTTCTTGGTTTCAAGAATTTTGGATAGCAGCAGTGCTGCCTGTTCGTCCTTAGCTCTATCAAAATCCATTTCCTTGAGGATCAGCTTGTAAACCGACTCCCATTCCTCAAATTTCATTTACTTTCGAAAAATCAGTCGGAGAGGAGTTTTAATTCCCCTCTCAGCCTTTTCAGTCTTTCCCGCATCCCTGAATACCGGCTCCTGCACCTGTTGCGAAGGCGGATTTGGCTCACTACTTCCTGAATCCTTCCTTTTATGTGCTCCTTTTTCAGGTCTTTTTCTATTTGCGCTTCTATGACCGAATCCTTGATGTACATTGGCTTATAGGATTATTTCGATATCCAGCTCTTCTGCCAGTTCCTTGTACCTGTTCCGTATCGTCACCTCGGTGATGCCAGCTACTTCTGCTACCTCGCGCTGTGTTCTCCTGTCGCCGCACAGGATTGAAGCTATGTAGATTGCTGCTGCAGCCACGCCCGTTGGTCCGCGCCCGCTTGTGAGTTCCTTTTCTGAAGCCTGCCTGAGTATCTCTACAGCCTTTGACTGGACTTCGCCGCGGAGGTTCAATCCCGAGCAGAAGCGCGGCACGTAATCTATCGGAGAGGTCGGGATTAATTTTAACCCGAGTTCCCTTGAGATGAACCTGTATGTCCTGCCGATTTCCTTCCTGCTCACCCTTGATACTTCGCCGATTTCGTCCAGGGTTCTGGGGACATTGCACTGCCTGCACGCAGAATACAGCGCTGCTGCAGCCACGCCCTCTATGCTCCTCCCGCGTATGAGGTTTTTATCAACAGCCTTGCGATATACGACGGCAGCGGTTTCCCTCACGTTCTGCGACAAGCCAAGGGCAGAAGCCATCCTGTCAAGCTCTGAGAGGGCAAACGCAAGGTTCCTTTCTGTTGCATTGCTCACCCTGATTCTTCTCTGCCATTTTCTCAGGCGGTAAAGCTGCGCCCTGCTCTTGGAAGATATGGACTTGCCGTACGAATCCCGATTCCGCCAGTCTATCATTGTGGAAAGCCCCTTATCATGGATTGTGTAGGTCATGGGTGCGCCCACACGTGAGCGCTTCATCCTCTGGTCGTGGTCGAAAGCCCTCCACTCAGGTCCCTGGTCTATGAAATCCGCATCAACCACAAGCCCGCATTCGTTGCACACAAGTTCAGCCCGCTCATAGTCGTGCACGAGCGTATGACTCCCGCATTCCGGACAAACCACGGTTGCTTTCTCAAACTGACCGAGTTTTTCTTTCTCTTTCTTTTGTTTAATGCCTTCTCTTATCTTCTCGCGTTCTGCCTTCTCGCCTTCTTTAACTTTCTCAATTTCTGCCATTTTATCATTCCTTTATGCTAAATAGACTCTTTCGTTCCTGAGCTTCGCAAGCTCAGAGTCCTTTGTTTCTCTGAATATCTTGATGGAAATGTAGGGAGCATTTACCGGACCGAAAAATTCTTTTATCCTTCCGATTTTCTTCATGCTTTTCGTGACAACAGTTGAATTTTCAGATAAATCACCTGTTTTGAGTGTTTTATCAGCACGGACTATCAACAGGTTATCGACAATATGAAGAATAGTTCCCAGTCTTTTCAATTTTTTCCTCAGACGAAAGAGTTATATATGGCTAAATGTGGTATATAAATCTTTCGTTATTACATTGCAAAAATATATATTATTAAATATTTCCATCAGCCTCTTAACTTTCATCCGATGTCTTGCGATTCGACCACACGCCAGTCGCCTTTCCGCGAAGCGCCAGTTCACCCATCACTTTATCTACCTCTTTGCATAACGGCGCAGGCTTTTGGTTTTCAAGCGGTGTCCCCGGAAGCGGCAGGAAATAATGGGAATGTATTTTTGCCCCTTTTCCCGTGAGCCATTTTATGAGTTTGAGTGTCTCAAGTTGTTCCTCTTCTGTCTCGCCAGGCAACCCGAATATGAAATCCACCGCAGGCATGAATCCGTGCATAAGGCATTTCTCTGCGCCGATAATAATATCCTCCACCGTATGACCCCGCTTAATCCTCGAAAGCACACTCCGGCTTCCCGACTGCCCGCCCATGTTAATCGTGGTATTTGCGCAATGCTCGGAAACAAGTTCGAGAAACTTATCGGTTATGAATTCAGGGCGCACTTCAGAAGGAAATGTGCCGAAAAATATCCTGCCCTGCAAAGCACGAAGCAGCGCTTCAACCTTTTCAACACGGGGATGACTGCCGTCCGAGCCGTAGGCAAAGGCATTCGG
>DAHXMQ010000395.1 GCA_027371625.1 Candidatus Methanoperedentaceae archaeon
CCACGCCACGCTGTTCGATAGCTTTCAATCTTTGTCTTCTTGATTCAATTAACGATTCTGCAGTTTTAATAGAATCTGAAGTGCTTCTTAAATCAGCTTCGGCTCTGGCTATTTCGCCTTCGAGCTCTACCAGTTTCGCCTGGTCTTCAGACGGTTTTTTCTCGCGAGTTTTGATATTCTTTTTCTCAGCCTCAAGCTCTTCCAGCTTTTTTTCTTTATCTTTAAGATCTTTTTTCAATGAGTCTATCCTTTTTATTTTTTCCTGCCCTGCTTTCAGTTTATCCTGAAGCTCGAATTTTTCTCCGAGCAGTTTTTTATGCTCTGACCTGAGATCATCGACGCCAGAATATTCGGAAAGCACTTCTTTTAGATTTTCTCCGGCTCTGACTTTTACGAGCACAGGATTTTGCTCATCCGCTACTGCATATCTCCTTATTAGTCCAAGTTCATCCCCTGAAGCCACAGTGCTGCCTGCAAGCTCAATATCTTTTCCTTTCCTCAGCACGGATCTTTCTATTTTATTGCCATTAAAACTTAACTTTACACTTCCATGATTTTCTCCAGAATGCAATATATGGGCATGCTGTGAAGCTTCTCTCGAAGGGAGAACGGAAAGAGTAAAAGCTTGAATTAGAGAGGAAGTATTCATTGAAATCCAGCGAACTGGCGCATCTTCGATTTATAGTTAGCAGCGCTCTGGCATATGCTGTGCCCGGCGAGGATAAACTCGCGGCTTTAATATCCGACGAAGAGCAGGAGATAATTTGCCCCGTATGCGATCATAAAACTAAATATGGGCAGATAAAAGTCAAACAGCAAAAAACCGATGAAGAGGTTAAGGAAATATCTAATCAAAGGGCAGCTCTGGAAGATAAGATATCAAAACTTAACAAGAAAATAAGTGAATTGAGTAATAAACGAGCAGAAAAAGACGCTATGGAGATTGAAGCGGACAGGTTAAAAAAAGAACTCGGTAACCATGAAAAACTGCTCTCTAAGAAGGAAGAGGAACTAAAAACTCTTGAAGCCAGGCTCGGCAAACTCAAGGCATCGAGAGATAAGCTGCTTGAGAAAAGAAAAGAGGAAGCATCTGAATCTGAAACGGAAAAAATCGAGCTCGAAAAGGAAATGGCAGTTTTATCGAGTGCAATCGATAGAATAATGAATGAACTGAAATTGCTCGAATCTGCTGGATCTGAACTTGAAAAGACGAAAAAAAAATACGAGACAGTCGAGCAGAGAATTAGAAATATTTCATCCGAGATAGACGAACGCGAGAACGGGATTATAAGAACATTCAATACTGAAATCAAGTCCTTATACGAAAAGATGGGGTTTGAGAAAGTGGATGAGTTGAGAATAGACAAGGAGTTTAATCTCAGGGTGATTAGGAAAAGCAAAGCGGGCGCGGGAAAAGAGGATGTACATTCAGTAAAGAGCCTTAGCAAGACCGAAAGGGAAGTGGCAGGTCTAATCCTGCTGCTGAGCGGCTACCGAGCTTTCAGGGTGGCGGAGAAATATCCAATATTTGTTATAGATGAAGTAAGTTTCATGGATCCGAAGCGTTTGAAAGAATTCGTGGATTACACCAAAAATATGGCACAGGCCGTAGTACTCGCAACCATTCCGGGAAGAGAAATCGATATCGAAGGAGTCAATCGAATAGTTTTGAAAGTCTGAAGTTATGGGAACTAGTGAGCGGGAAGCAGAAGTCGAATTGAATGAATATCAAATGAAAATCCTCGTCATGCTCTATAAGCTGCACGTTCTCGGAAGCAGGCGAGTCGGCGATTTTTTTAGCGGCTGGAGGGAAACTGCGGAAAAATATTTGATGGAACTTGATGAGATGGGATTTGCAAGAATCCAGGCGATAAAGTTCTTCAGGGGCAGAGAGGCAAATTTATGGGAACTGACTGAATCGGGTAGAGCATTTATCGAAGAAAAATATCGCAGCGGGAAGGTGCCTAAAATTAAGATATCCGAGATGGAAAAGAAGTTTGCAGAAGCGTGTTTTGAAGTTATGAAGCTTCTTGAAAAGCCTTTATCACTCAATGAAATTTATACATCACTCAATGCATCGGGTGTGAAAATCCGAAGATATAAACTCAACGACGTCTTGAAGATTCTTGAAGCCACAGAACAGGTAATAAAAACCCAGGGATTTAAGAACGTTGTGGTATATATGAAAGCCAACGGCGCGGATATAGAATCGGCTGCGCTGTGAGTTGTGCTACATGATGAAAAAATCATTTAATCATAATTTCATTGCTGCGGATAATCTTATCAATGTCCCGCTCAAGCCTTGAAATTAAGTATTTATCAATTTTCCTGCCTCTTATTTGTTCTATGAACATGAGGGATTTTATGTGGTCTTCTGGAAGAAGTTTCCATGTCAATCTTTCTACATAATAATCTATCCCGTTCGCATAATCTATCATTATTGAACTTACGCTTTCGCTTATCCAGCCAATTTCGATGTAGTATTCAAGTATATCGATTAAGTTATTCCGACCCCCTTTTTCCATCAGGAATTGAATCCAGTTGAGAAGAATAACTGAGGTTTCGGGCTTGTCATCCAGAGCGGCAAGCTTTATGTCCCGGTCTTCGCTGCGTTTCGTTTGCTGTGGTATCGCAACAGGAGAAAAAACGGTTTTTTGTGTCCGTGTCGCAGGTTTGGCGTGTTCCAGAACCCGTCCTGAAATCCTTTCAACCATGGCATCTTTATTTACAGCAACGGATTCTATTATTTTTTTCAAGCGCCCCATATCGCTTTCAATTTCTTTAAATTTGTTATCAAAATCCGTTGTGAGGTTAATAGACGCCTCCGTGGTTTTTGCGCTCATATCCTCGATCTTTTTTTCGATAGCCGATAGCTTTTCAGTCGCCGGGCTTTCTGTATTATGCAAAAAAGGATTCACAATATCTGATGCATCTTGATACAAAGCCGATAATTCCCCGATGTTTTCTTCCATTTCTTCGAGCCTTGCCATTAAATCGTCTGTACCTGCTTTTCCTGACGTTACTGTTTGTTCTAGCTTGCTGAACTTCAATTTAATGTTCTTGGACTGCACCCCAAAAAGTGGACAGGTAGTTAAGAAACATTCTTAACAAATGTCAACAGAAAAGGGTGCAAATATGAAAACAAGGAAAAAATTCACACGAGAATTCAAAATATCGGTTCTTCGTGAA
>DAHXMQ010000425.1 GCA_027371625.1 Candidatus Methanoperedentaceae archaeon
AGTCCGACAGGAAATTCCTTGAGCTTATCTTCCCTGGTGACGCCATCGATATGTGGATAGAGCTTAAATCAGAGGAATACAAGCAGAACTCGATAAGACCTACGCCATACGAGTTCTACCAGTACTTCGATATATAAACCATTACAAAATGCACACGGATGACCTCTAACCACGAAAGAGGATACGTAGATAAGATGTATTTCGAAAAAGCAGGAAAAGAGAACACAGAAAAAACACTCCAAATCGCCAAAGAGGAAGCGATCAGGCGGAAAATCAAGCATATAGTCGTCGCCTCCACGTTTGGTGACACAGGAGTTGCTGCCGCGGAGTTGTTGAAGGGTACCGGGATAAACCTTGTAGTGGTTACCCACAACACTGGGTTCAGGGAAGATGTTGTCCAGACTTTCAGCCTTGATGCAAAAAAGAAGATCGAGGAACTGGGAGGAAAGGTTCATACCGGAACCATGGTGCTACGGGGGCTTGGTACTGCATTGAAGGAGAGAGGGGGAAGCTCGCAGGAGCAAATCGTGGCAGACACGTTGCGGATTTTAGGGCAAGGAACCAAGGTTATAGTCGAGATTACAGCCATGAGCGCAGATGCAGGCTTGATACCCTTCGCAGACATCATAGCAGTGGCTGGAACGGGCAGGGGAGCGGATACGGCTGCTGTAATTTCGGCGAATTCATCGAATAAATTCTTTGAAATCAAAGTAAAAGAATATCTTGCCAAGCCCAAAAATTTATAAGTTTTTATATTTTCAGGAAATACAGTATAACTGGCAGCAGAATAGCCCCCATTGCATGTGTTTTTCGTATCTTTGCAAACGATGCCACCATCCCGATGGGCGTGGCTATCAAAAATATGACAAACCCGAACCAGCCTGTGAACATGAAAACCATAATAGCAAGCCCTGCGAGTACTCCCGCGCACAGTTTTGAGTAATTTAATCCTGAAAGGAAACCTGCCGTCCTGTCTCCAAGATAGATTGTGGTAAAATAAGAGATCACCGAAACAAATACTATAACAATTAGCAGGAGCATTATTATCGAGGGTTCCCATTCTTTTATATCAACCAGTTTATCGATGGCAACCATCGCGCCGCTTCGTGCCTTCTGGATTATGTAAAGGGCAATTAAACTGAAGATCGCATTCGAGGTATTGGCACTGCTTATCGATACCATGAATTCCTTCGACGAGTCCGCACCTTTTTCCTCGCGGACAAAAAGCCTTGCGATGATTGTACCGACTGCAGAGGATACGCCGGGAAGCCATGCTACAAAAGAACCTGCAACGCTTCCTGTCAGCATTCCGCGAACTGTCCTCTTTTGCGAAAGTTCAAACCTCCATTTCACCTGCTGCGGAGGAACCTCTGATTTTGTTATCAGGCTGATGACAAGCATGGAAGCGCCGAACAATCCTGAAAGAAGGGGAAAAAGAACAGAGGGCTCCCCGAATTTAACGAGCGGTGACATCAATTCCTCACTGCCGAACGCAAATAGCCCGAGCAATCCTGAGATAAAAAACAATACAACTGCATACATCTTGAATTTGAGGTGAACGAGCGACCCCTGCCCTTCGATTACTTCCCCTTTCTCGGTTGCTATCATGAGTACAACGATCAATACAAGAATCCATCCGATGTATGCGTTTATTATGCCGTAGATGTTCATGAAGAAAAACGCCATGGGAATAACCATTAGCAAAGAGACGACAACCGCGCCTGCGCTTCCAAGCGCTGAAAGACGAACAGCCTCGGCACCTCTTCCTTCCATGAGCAAAGCATGTCCCGGGAGTACCGCAAGCGCAGTATCGGGTTCAGGCGCGCCGAGGAAGATCGAGGGGATGATGTCAAGGAAGGTGTGCGCTATGGAATTTGAGAGGATTACCACTGCAATATAGAACGGCGCAAATCCGATGCCCTGGAACAATGGCGAGAGTGCCACAAGAAGAAGGGCGAAGTTATTGACATGTATGCCGGGCGTGAGACCGGAGACAATGCCGAGCAGGAAGCCGAGGAAGATGGAGATAACGAGCAGGGTGAGGGAGATTTCAATCATAGCTTTGATACTACTTGGTCACGTGATAAAAAGCATTTGTTTTAAACGTATAGGATGATTCCGAATAATTCATCAACTTACGTAATTATTTTCTTCAATTTATTCAAATCAATGCAAATGGCATGCTCGGTTCTTTTTGAAAAACTTTTTGCAACAATCGCATAACGCTCCTTTCTGTTTTCGTTATTCCAGTCAACATACTTTACCTTTTTCTTCAATTCCTCAAAAATTTTCTCTGCATTGACCTTATCCTGCCATTTGCATTCGCAAAAAAGAATATACTTTGTTTCTTCGTTCAATGCAACAACATCGATCTCAAGCTCTTTTCTCTGTTCATTTTTCCTGTAAAAACCCCACCATCTGCCTGCTTTTGATACTGGAAACGGAGATATTGTCCTTACCGCCTCGGTTCTCACAAGCTTCTCAAATTTTTTCCCAACATAAGAATTGAAATTCCTTTTCAGGCTTTCTTCAAGGTTTGCTTTCTCCTCTATCTCTATATCTGAACGGTACGGCTCAAAGAACAGGGAATTGAACTCGAAGAAATTATCGTCTATCGTGTAAAGCGTTTTTTTGCTTTTTTTCGCGGTTACCGGGATTTCCTTCTTTGCTATTCCAAGCATCATAAGCACCTTAAGATACCTGTCCAAGTCCGAGGCTTTAATCCCTGCTTTGCTGGCTATCTCACCGACTTTCGCGCTTCCCTGCGCTATCGCAGCCAGAATTGCCTTGTAAACATCAGGCTCCCTGAGTTCCTCCCTGAGAAGGAAATCGACCTCCTCGTAAAGCTGCCCCTTTTTTGAGAGAATCTGCTCCTTTGCGTTTTCAAGCGGTGTTTTTTTTGGGTCGAACTTCTCAAGATAGAACGGCACTCCACCGAGGATTGCATAGGCTTTTATGTTCTCCTCAAAGGTATTGCGTGGAAAGAACTCCGTGAGGTACCTGAATTTCAGGTAATCTATCTTCATATGCCCTGTTTTTCTTCCATAGAGAGGGTTCTTATATCCAAGCAGGCTTTCCATCATGCTTATGCTGGAGCCACAGATTATGAGCATGATATTTTTGTTTTTCAGAGCTTCGTCGATTACAGCCTGGAATACGGAAGGTATGGAATCGTCTTTCTCCACGAGGTACGAGAACTCATCGAGAACCACGACAGGCTTTTCCTTTGTCTTTTGCACAAGGTAGGAGAAGATTTCTTCAAGTTCTTCGGTAGCTATCTCTGGTTCTTTGAGGGATTTTGAGATTTCCTGCCTGAATCTTTTGATGTTTGCACCAGTTCCTGCTTTGTTGCACAGCATGTAGATGTGCGGCTTGTTTTTTGCGAAGTTTTTTATCAACTCGGTTTTGCCTATCCTTCGCCTGCCGTAGATGACGATGAAATCGAAGCCTTTACGACTGTATCTTTCTTCGAGGAATTGCGATTCGTCCTTTCTATTGATAAACTTTAGGAACATAATCCTAAGATTCGTATTCCTAAAGATAAGGCTTTTGCATCAAATTTTTCAGCAACAGAAGCAAAACATTATGCTTTGATGTGTAATCTTTTAGTTCATGAAAATCGCCGTCACCAAACTCGCTGAAAAATCCGAAGGCATCCCCGAGCTATTCCAGCGCTTCGGTCACGAAGCAATCATAATCCCCACCATGCGCGCCGCACCGCCTACCAACCCTGCGCCCCTGCTGCATTTTGCAGAGATGGCATCAAAAGGCGAACTCGATATACTCATCTTCACAAGTGCACTCGGGGTCGATATATTTTTTAAAAAATTAATACCAAAAAATGTTAGAATAGTAAGCGTCGGACCTAAAACCGCTGACAAAGTAGAAGAATATGGCTTGCGAAGCGAGGTCATCGGGAAGTTTTCATCCGGGCACTTTGCGGAATACCTTGGCGACCTGAGAGGGAAAACAGTTGGAATAGCAAGAGCCGAGGTGCCGAATATTGAATTAACAGCTTCACTCAGAGCAAAAGGTGCCAGAGTAATCGAAGCGCCTGTTTACAGCCTTGTGCCCGGGAAAAGCATCGCAGGCACCCTGAAAGAAGTGGATGCAGTGATTTTCACAAGTGCAAAATCCTTCGAGTTTTCGGGCTTCAATAGCAAGATGGAAAATATAAAGGTTATAGCCATAGGTCAAAAAACTGCCAATGCGATGCGAAAACACGGGATAGAGCCTGATATTGTTGGCAATGGTACGCTTGAAAATTGCTTATCTCTTATGTCATGAATAAGTTTGGGTAAAGTTTGGGAAAAACAATTTAACTATTAAGAACTAACGTAGAAAGTATGAAGGAAAATGGCGGGTTGGGGATTGGTGGGTGGTGTGTATTTTAACAGCAAAGGTTTCATGGTTACTGCTTGCGATTAAACTCATTTAAATTCTCTATGTTCTTTGAAAGGAAATATACTGCAGGGTAGCCTTTTCCCTTTGTGATTATTCCATTTTTGATCAGAACATCAAGATGATGCCTGACCGTTTTATAATCCAGATTCAAAACCTCTGATAATTGATTTGCGTTATAAGGTCTGTCGGTAAGATGGTTCACAATCTGCGTACGGGTACTTCCTCCCCGTGTTCCTGTCATCAGATACCGCAGCAGTTGCAATTGTTTATTGGATTCCCTGAGTTCCTGTTTGAGCCTCTTATTTTCGGTTATATCCCTTGCGATGCCGTGGATTTCTCTTGGATTTTCACCATCCCTGATAGCCCTTGATTTTATTTCAGCCCATCGGTGTTCGCCGTTCTTGCATGCGAACTCAATGATATCTGTATGATTTACATGGTCTCCCGAAAGACGTTTTCGCAGGCGCTCTTGTGCAATCTTCAGGCTCGCAGGTGTCAGCCATTCAGAAATGTTCGACCCAATAACATCCTCTTTTTCGCAGCCAAGTATCTGAAGACCGATTCGGTTCATATTCAGAAAATTGCCTTTTTTGTCGAGCACGTACATGATGTCCTGTGCATTTTCAAAAAGTTCCCGGTATTTTGCTTCGGATTTTTCCAGTTTCTCGTGGTATTCCTTAAGCTGTAATTCAAGCCTCATTTTCTCAGTAATGTCCCTGCCTATGCCGTGGATTGCGATTACCTTATCGCCATCCTTGATAAGCCGCCTTCTTATCTCCATCATTCTATGCTCCCCGTTCTTGCAGATTACCTCCATAACCATAGGCTCCGCAGGTTCACCAGCGATGCATTTTTTAAGGTTCTCATGTGTGAGTTTAAGGCTGTGCGGCGTAATCCACTGGGATATGTGGGTTCCTATTATTTCCTTTTTCGTGCATCCAAGAAGCTTGAGCGCTGTGCTGTTAACATCCAAAAAATAGCCATTGATATCGTAGATGTAGATGGAATCATTGGCATTCTCAAATAAGTCCCTGTATTTTAGATCAGATTCCTTGAGCTTTAGTTCAAGTATTTCTTTTTCAGTTTTCCCATCTTCAAACTGAAGCGTTTTAGCCATGCAAAACACTTGATAATCTTATATTACTTAGTGTTTACGCTTACTCAAACGGGTTGCCAACGCTTGCAAATAACGCCATCACCCTGATGCGCCCTGTCATGGTATCCTCCACATTCGCGCCCCAGATTATCCGCTCACAATGGACACGCCCTGCCATCATTTCTCCCACTTTTGCCACTTCTTCAAGCGTCATCTCCTGTCCGCCTGTGATATGGATAAGCAAACCATGTGCAGAAGACAGGTCAGGGATATCAAGCAGGGGAGCATCCATTGCCAGTTGTACTGCCTTTTGGACACGCTCCTGACCATCGGCTTCGCCGATACCGAAAGACGATACACCTCCTTTCTCAAGTACCGCCCGCAGGTCTGCAAAATCAAGGTTCATCAGGCTTGGTTGTGTGATTATTTCCGTGATGCCCTTGATGAGGGTACCTATAAGCGCGTTTGCAACTGCAAAGGCTGTTTTAAGAGGCAATTTTCCAGCCACTTTGCGAAGCTTTGTGTTATCGAGCAATACCACGGAATCGCAAAGCTCCGAGAGTGCCCGAATGGTTTTTTTGGCATTTTCCCTGCGCAATGACTCGATCTCAAATGGCATTGTCAGGCATGCGATTGTGAGTGCACCAAGGTTGTGCGATATCTCTGCAACCACCGGCGCAGCGCCTGTTCCGGTCCCGCCGCCAAGCCTGATGAACCTTGATTTTGCAGACCTGCGGGCGGTACTTGAGAAAGGAGGTGTATCGTCTTTCGGTATCG
>DAHXMQ010000427.1 GCA_027371625.1 Candidatus Methanoperedentaceae archaeon
GCGGCTGGGAGGGATAAGCGACCCGAAAGCCCTCTCCACAACCTCACTTAAGGCGGGGTGAATATGCATTCCATGCCTGATTGGAGCCACGCTCTGCTCCGGAGTATACATCAGATTTACGATTTCCTGAATAAGGATTGAAGCATGGGGACCGATTATATGTGCACCAAGGATTTTATTTGTATCCTGCTCCACGATCACCTTTACAAAATAATCCTTCACTTCCATTGCTTCACCTTTAGCAGTGTCCTGGTACCTGTAGAAGCCTATCTGAATATTTTCATCACCGTACCTGTCAACGGCTTCCTTTTCCTTCAATCCTACGGCAGCTATTTCTGGATGTGAAAAGATCGCATAGGGCACCGCATGGTAATCGACCTTAACCCTCTTCTTTTGCAATGCGTTGTAGTAAACAATAATTGACTCATAGTTCGCCACATGTTTGAAAAGATATTTCCCATCGGCATCTCCAAAAGCCCAGATATTCGGCTGCGAAGTTTCAAAATATTCATTTACAACAATCCATCCTTTTGCATCCATTTTTATCCCCCCTTTCTCAGGGTGCAATATATCTGTATTTGGAGCCCTTCCTGTGGCAACAAGAATCTCATCTATAACAACTTCAATCCTCTTGCCATTGCTCCTGTCCTGCGCAATTATCTTTTTCTTTTTTCCAGTGCTCTGAACCTCGATAGCCTCGTGATTTGTAAGGATATTCATGTGCTTTGACATCTCTCTCTTCGCCAGTTCCGAAACTTCTGGTTCTTCATTGGGCAGGAATTGCGGATTGCGCCCTATGACTGTTACCCTTGACCCCATAGCAGAGAAGAAATGAGCATATTCGGCTGCAATGAATCCGCCCCCCATAATACCAATACTTTCAGGAAGCTCAGTCATTTTCAACGCAGTATCGCTTGTAAGATATCCCACTTCATTTAATCCCTTTACCTGTGGTATCAGTAGTTTTGAACCTGTGCATAGGAATATCATCTTTGAGGTGATAGTCTCATTACCCACCTTCATTGTGTAGGGAGCAATGAATTCTGCGATTTCCTGATAATAGTCGATGTTTGGGGCGCTTGATAACCCTTTATGTATCATGTTTATATCTTTGTAGATTTTACTCCTCATTCTTTCCATTACGACCTTGAAATCAATGCTTTTTAATTCCACATCGATACCAAAATCTCCCGCAGTTTCAATTATTCTCACGAGTTCTGCTGGATAAAGCAGCAATTTGGAAGGTATGCACCCTCTTGTGAGACATATTCCTCCCGGTTCATCTTTATCAATGATAGCAATCTTAAGATCACTTTTCGGTAGCACACTAACAAAATTCATTGCAGAGCCAGTTCCTATTACAATTGCATAGTATTCTTTCATATTTAACCCCATAGAAAGGAAAGGTATCTTATCCGTATATAATTTCCTATGAAAAAGAAAAATTGACACATATTTTTTATATGAACTTTGGCTCGCCGTAGCTTCGCAACTTAATCATACGTGCACCTGATGTTAAGAAAGTTGAACTTAAAATTATTCTTCTTGGTTGCAACGTGATGTGATTATCTTCTTTCTTAGCAGCAATTATTCTTTCCCAATCATCACTTCTGTCGCCTTCACAACCGCCAGGACTTTGTCATCTTTTTTGATGCCCAGCGAATCGGCAGCCTCTTTTGTGATTACGGCAGTTATCGTTGAAGGCTCGACTGCAATCTTAATTTTCGCAATCAGACCTTCCTTTTCGATCTCGGTTATCCTGCCCTTCATCTGATTCCTTGCAGAAATTTTCAACCCAATCACCTCCCAGAAAGTTTTATCATAAACTGTTTGCGCCAGTATATTCTGATAAGCATTATATTCTTCAAGCAAGTTTATTGCTCTTTCGGTCAGGAATGTGCCCTGGGCTTTCCCGCCGCGTTTTTTTATTATTACAGGCTCTCCCACGCTCTCCTCGATTTCTCTCAGCAGGAGCCACGCATGCTTGTATGAGATTTTAACCTTCCTGCACGCCCTGTTCAGCGAGCCCTCCTTTCTGATAGATTCCAGAAGTTCTGCCTTTCCCGCGCCTATAGTCGGCTTATCCTCATCGTTCACAAGCCAGAGTTTAGCCTTAGCCTTCATCGTGATATAACTGACTTGAAAAGGATTAAATATAATGGTCATTCATAAATAATCTCATGGAAAGTATCGATCTCAGAGGAAAGGTATGTCCTTTCGTATTGTTCTATACAAAGAAAAGACTCGAAACCACGCCACCAGGTGAAAAACTGGAGGTGTTAACCGACGACCCTACGGCAAAGGAGACCATCTCAGGCTGGTGCGACTCGCATCACCACGAAATACTGGAAATAGATGAATCAGGTGGAAAGATAAAAATCGTGATTAAAAAACATTGATAAACCTTAAGTAGT
>DAHXMQ010000428.1 GCA_027371625.1 Candidatus Methanoperedentaceae archaeon
CGATACCATTGCACTATCTCCCAGGTAAATCTTACTATCAACGCCCTTCCTGATGGAAAGGCTTGTGCTTTTTGGTTCGGGTGCAATGGTATCGATTTCATTAAAAAATCACAGAAAGGATGACCTTAATAATATAAGTATTACAGATTCGCCACCAGAAGGTTTTAAGCTGGTAGGCAATACAACGCTGCACTGGATCGCCGACATTCCTGCCGGCGGAGATTGGGATATTCATTATCTTGTGAAACCGCTGGACGCGGAACTTGACGGCGTTGAATTACCACCTGCAGTTGCAGCGTTCACAATTGAAAACCAAAATTACAGCATACAGTCAAACCAGCCATCCATCAAGGTTTACGGCCCCAAGATCGTACTTACGAAACAGACAGATGTTTCTGAAATTAGTCCAGGTGATATAGTTACCGTGACTGTGGTTGCAGAAAATACCGGCAACACGCCGACAAAGTTGATTTTAAATGACACATTGCCTGAAAATGCAGCTCTTATAAGCGGTAACACCACGTATGAGACGTTCCTGGAATCAAATAAGAAAGCGAGTTTTAACTATTCTATCAGGGTAAGCGCGCCCATAACACTTCCTCCTGCGAATGCCATTTATTTCGAACCAGGCAATAAAGGCGGTGAGGTTACCATTGCGAGTCAGGGAGTTATAATAAATAAAAAAGCTCAGGAGGTTCCCCAGCCAACTCCTGAACCTACGCCTGAGCCAACGGCTACCCCAACGCCGACTACTGCGCCAGGCATCAAAGAATCGGGAAGTATATCGAACAATAACGGATTAAATGATATCTTGAATTTCCTTTTTGGTTGCGATAATAGCTCCATAAGCCCGGCAATCAAAGGTACATTTTGTTCGGAAGAAAATAGCAAGGAAGAAAATAGTAATATAGAATGAGGTTATTTATTGCTTTACATACGATGTAAAGGCTGAAACAATGGCAGACCCATCCGTACCCTCGATATTTCTTGTATTTCTTGCAGGAGTGGTAACCATAATGAAGCCATGCTGCCTCCCGCTTGTACCTGTGGTTTTCTCAGGCTCAGCAGGGCACAGGCTGCGCCCTGTTGCAATATGCTCTGGACTTGCGCTCAGCTTCACCGCAATGGGCGTGCTTGTCTCGGCTTTCGGGGCAGTGTTTGCTTCTTTTACCGATTCCCTGCGCAGCATAGCGATATTGTTTATAATAGGCATGGGAGCCGTGCTTTTTGACGATGATATAAACATGGAGTTTACAAAGATTTCAGGCGCAATAACGCAGGGCATAAGGCAATACGTTGGTTCTATAACGCGATATTCGAACCTGAACATGCCCGAAGGAGGTATTACTGGAGGATTTTTCCTCGGCATGTCCCTCGGCGTGCTCTGGATTCCCTGCGTGGGACCAATCCTTGGGGCAGTGCTTGCACTTGTCGCTTCAGTGGGCAATATCTCTTATGGCGCAGGGATGCTGTTTGTCTATTCCGTTGGCATGAGCCTGCCCATGCTCTCCATAGCCTATTATGGCAAGAAGGCAACGGGCAGGTATCAGTGGTTCGTGAGGCACGGGACTGAGCTTAAAAAACTCTCAGGGCTTGTGCTGATAGTCGTTGGAATTATGCTGCTGTTCAATATAGATAAGCTGATAATAAAGGCGCTTTCTCCCTACTTCCCGACCACGGTTTACGGAATTTAGTCTTTCGCTCTTGTTTTCATCGCCATTATCAGGATTATCCCGATTGCAAGAAGAGCTATACCGAGCCACACGAAGTCGATGGCAGGTTTTATCTGCAATGTCAGGGGAACATAAATGTCATTGGTTTTTGCGATAGTTCCTTGCGAGATTATGCTCCCTCCCAGTCCCTGGAAAATCACGTAAACTTCCGTCCCTGTTATGCTGCTCTGCACCATCGGGAAAGTACCGCTTCCGCCTTTGCCCTCAAGGTACTCGGCAGTTCCGCTTCCGATTTTGTTACCATTCTGGTAAACCTCAAGTTTGACGCTCTGGACATTGTAGTTTTCTTGTGCTGATGACTCCATACCTGTTACATCCAGTACGGGTTGTTCAAAACCCGGGAGCAACGAACCAGTGACGGTCAATGTTGTGTCCATGGATGCATTTTCATTGCCAAGGAACACCCACATACTGCCAGAGCTATCGGTCAGCTCTGCAAGGGTGCCGTGCCCCTGCATTGAACTTACATTTGTGACTGTTCCGCTTATTTTCAGCGACTTCCCTTCGAATGAAGAGGGATTTGCAAGTACGTCGCCAATGGCTGTTGTGCTTGCTTCTGTCAGGCTTCCTGTAGAATAATCAACAACCTTGATGCCGTAGCCATCGCCAACATCCACCACCTGCCCTTTTGCATCAAGCGGTATATTGATTCCATCTATTTTTGTGTCCAGGGTCGAGCTAACAACCGCGCCAAAAATTATTAGCACCACGCTGATATGTACCATTGCCAGACCTATGCCTTTTATTCGTGGGCGAATGCTTTTTGAGCGCAGATGGTCAGCAAGGCGCTGGATTATGGACGCACCTACGTATATCAAGGGCGGGAAAATGGAGAGGAGGGAAATCGAGCCAATCAATTTATAGATTGCCGGCTCCCTTACAAAGAAAGGGCTTGTATGGTCAAGCACATAGAAATTCTGTGTTCTGGCGAACATTGTCAGTACTGTTATAGCTATTACAACAAACAGCGTCTGCTTCTGTTTTTCCTTCTCCGATTCCTTAAAGTTCAAGCAGAATCCAAGCGCAAGGAGCAGTATTATCGTGAAGGGATAGCTCCATACATTGAAGAAATTCTTGGTGTCGGAAGCCACGTTTACCTTCACGTTCTGCGTGAGCTGGATGAATGCAGGGAAGGTGATTCCCCAAAAGGAGATGAAAGCCAGTATCACGAATAAGAGCAAACTCAGGTAGAAGATGTTCCTCTTGCTCCATAATCCCCAGTCCTCTTCCACATTTTCAGGCTCACCAAGATACCTTTTCATTCCGAGAACAACAGAAACAATCGAGGTGATGACGATTGAACCCAGAAGCAGCGTACCTGTGGATGTCTCACCAAAGGCATGGACAGAGTTGAAAAGCCCGCTTCTCACAACAATGGCTGCATATAAGACAAGAACGAATGAAACCGCAGCAAGCAATGGCGCAGCTATTGAGAAGGTTGTCTTGTTCTTCCTGTGTAGCGCTGCCGCATGAAGAAAACCAGTGAGTGTGAGCCAGGGAACGAAGGAGGCTGTCTCAACAGGATCCCATGACCAGAACCCGCCCCATCCAAGTACAAGATAAGCCCAGACGCCGCCCACGGCAATTCCCAGACCAAGGAATAGCCAGGCGAACCTTGCCCATTGCCTGCTCAATTCTTCCCAGCCTTCATCCTTTGTAAGGAGATAAACGATGGCTGCTGCAAATGGTATGGTTACGGCTGCATAGCCTATGAACATCAAGGGCGGATGGATAATCATCCAGAAGTTTACAAGCAGGGTGTTCAAGCCATTTCCCTCGGCAGGTACAAAATTAGGTGGAAGAGTACCTTTTGCAATTAAACTAACAACATCGGGTCTTTCGAGTATGGATTTAAATGGGCTCTGAACCAATGTGAGTATTATGAAGTATATTCCTATCAGTACAGTAACTATTTGAGTTCTCCTTGCAAGGGCAGTTGCATGTTTTGTGGTCTGGGCTAGCCATGCCGCAGAGAGGAATATCACCAGTACCCAGAGAAGATACGTGCCCTGCTGTCCAGCCCATGTGCCTGAGATTTTATAGATTAGAGGAAGGTCGCGGCTTGAATACGACCACACGTAATCGAGGGAGAAATCGCTTGTTACGAAATAATAGGCAAGGAGCAGGAAGTCAAAGGCAAGTAGCCCTGCTGCCGCAAATACCGCAGGAGAAGCAAGCCTTGTCAGAGGGCTGTTGCTTTTAGTCTCTTTCAATACAAGTCCTGCAAGTGCAACAAGACTGACAAGAATGCTCAGGTAAAGTATAGCATCTCCGAAGGTTATCATGTTATTTGCTCCTGACTTTATCTCTTATCTGCTTCACCATGGGCAGAAAGGAATCAGGACCCACATACCCTGTCACCCTTTCAAGCACATTACCTTTTGGATCCATGAAAATCACATAGGGCGGATAGCTCACGCGGTATGTGTTCGCCACATCCTTGTCCACGTCAAGATCCATTGCCACGAGGACATAATCGCTCTGCAGTATGTTTTTCACCTGCGGGTTCCCTAGAGTATTAGCATCGAATTCTGCACAGTACTGGCACCACACTGCCCAGAAATACATCAGAACAGGCTTGTTCTCCTTTTGAGCATCCTGCAATCCTTTATTAAGTCCTGATGCTGAATGATACCATGTAAGACCACCGAGGTACGTATAGTTTGTATCTGTCAGCCTGAAATCCTTGAGAGCGATATTGTAGGTGCCCCAGGCAAATGCTATTATTACTATCAAAACAAGTATAGACATCAGTTTTTTGGTTTTCATGAATTACTTCCTAAGTTATCCTATCTATATAAGTCCATGTGGTTTTTGCTTTCTGATTTTTATCCATTGCTTACGTATATACTTTACGAATTATACTATCGGCAGAGTTAGAATTTTCACTCCTATGAACAGATAAACAACAGCCACTATGCCCACGGCTGTCATGTTTTTTTGTAATTCTTTTCCATTGTTTGAGCTGATACGATAGCCAGCCCAGATACTAAAGATAAAGCCTGCAAACAACAATGCAATCTGCATCTGGTTTATGGTATCAAAACCCACTGCAAAATCCCATACCTGCCCGAAGAATCCACCTATCTTTCCTGCAATGAAAAACAGCCCTTTCAGCAGGCTGAACATGTTTTCAGCTAAATAAACTGCAAGACTCAGCGGGATGAAGGCATAGGATAATTCTATAAATTTCTGCTTCGTACCCTTACCTCTGAACGATGCGATAGAGAGGTACATCAAGCCTGCTGCCCCTAATGTTATCAGTGAAAATATGATGATTGCCCACATATTTCTCCAGTAGAGGTCAAGGAAGGTGATGGAATTGTAGGGAAGCGTGGATTTGACAAAATTGATAATCACATTCCTGAATTGCAGGCGCTCCATTCCCATTACAAAGAGAAATATAACAATGATGCTGTGAATTAAATAGGCTTCATCAAGATGCTTTTTGTTCGATTTTACTATATCAGCTCCGGGAAGCCTCGGGCTTATTCGCACGTTGTCCTGTGAGCACGACTTCACGCATTCCATGCACATGATGCAGTAGTTGTTGCGCTCCATCGTCTGCGGGAATTCCCCGACAGGGCAGGCTTTCCCTGCCTCATTTCCAATAACACATTCTTTGATATCGTGGTCAGTGCAGGTTTTCCTTGATCTGGAGCGAAGCTCTATTGCTGAGAGCATGGAGAAAACGCCGAGCACAAGCCCGATAGGGCAGATATAGCGGCAGAAGCTTCTTTTTTCATATACTACCGCCATCGCAACAGCCAAACCTATGAAGAAAAGGAGAAGATAAGCCGTATTCGGCGGATTCCTCGTGAACATGAAAAGATGGCGCTCGCCTGCGAAAATCAGCAGGAAGAGGATGACAGCAACCCATAGATTGCGATACTTTTCAGGATATTTCCGCTTAAAGCTATACACCGACTGCGTCCAGTCGCCGACTGCTCCTATCGGGCATGCGAAGCACCATAACCTTGCGAAAATGATTATGGTGAAAATAAGGAGGGGATGCCATATATCCCATATCATGGTTGTTGCAAAGGGTATTCCTCCGTGGAATCTGAGGTCAGGCGCACTGGATAATCCAAAGTAGATGATGATCAGAAGAACGACGACGAAGATAACATTAACAGCAGGCTTAAAAAACCTGCTCTTGAAAAGGCTTCTGCAATAGTAAACATCCAGAAGATCCAATTTTTCGCCGTTTTTATCCATGGAAGATGGGCATTAACCGAAGACCGATATCGCAAATCCGTACTGCTGGCTGGCTTCAGCAATAAAATTATTCAGGTTAGAGGTAGTTTTTATAACCAATATATTATTCTCCTGCTGCACATCATAGGACTTAAAGCCTCGGGATGCGCTGGAATTTTTCAATTCATTGTATTTTGCCAGAGGCACTGAGGCATTGTCCTTGATCCTGAATGCAATCTCTCCCTTTACTTCTCCAAGCACGCCTGTGTCGGATTTTATTATTCCAATGTAACTCGCATCCGCAAATGGAGGCGCTGTGGTATTTATCTCAGCGAATCCTGCATCTTCATCGTCCACTTTTTCAAGGATGGATTTAAATGAGTCATACGCATTCGCGCTACTTGTTGAATTCTGGAAGAGAGCTTCTACAATATTTGTTTTATCTTTGCTATCAAATATAAATGGTCTTGTAGAAACTATATTGTCAGCATCTGCTCCTGCATTTGGTATGACGTTTGCATTCGTTCTGCCGACATCATGCAGTTCCACCCATGAGCCATCAGGGTATTCCGAGTTCAGCATCGCTATAATCGGCGTGCCGTAAAAATTAGGGTCGTGAATAAATTTCTGCTCAATTCCGATTCCATTTTTCAGATTTGCAAAATATGCCCATGTAATCCCGGGTGGAATAAGTTTTAAGCCATCGCTCAGGGATTTGAAATTATCAGGCAGCGAGAGCGCAGATAAATCGATTGTTGCCGTGGGAGCAGGTGTTGCCGTTCCTGCAAGTTTCGGTTTAAGGATCGGTACATAATCATCCCTCACAGGAGGCGTATTCGTCATCATTCCCCCTATCTGGCTGTATTCCTGGTCTATGAGCGCCCTTGCTTCTGTGAGCGTCTTGCCTTCGGCAAGATATTCCTGAACTTTAGTGGCTTCTCCTACGCAGACATCGCAGAACGAGGCATGCTCGTCATACTGCCACTTATCATTGATAAAGCAGTCCCTCAGAAAGCGATGCGGCTTGTAGTCTGAAGCTTCGCTGCCATGCGAGCCGCAGCCGCAGTAGCATGGTATCTGTTCGAGTATCTCAGGATGTTCGGTTGCATATTGATAAGCTTTTAATGTTATAGGGTTGGTATAAGCAAAGCTTGGAAGTTTTATTCCGTTGTCTTCTGTTTTTGTTGTAGTTTGTCCGCCAGATAAAACAGCATACGCTATTCCAGCCATCACAAGTAGCGCTACTATGCCGATGATTAATGCACTGCTTCCTTTCTTTTTCGGAATTTTTTCACTCTTCGCCTTTACGTTTTTTAATTTCCTTTCAGGCTTCATTTTTTATACTCCTTTATTTTGCGATTTCATTCATTATGAAAAGAAATGTTGTGGTGTGTGAAGGTTTCCTCTTCGAATTTCCTGCACCAGCCGCAGTATTCCGACCCCGCATACACAAATACCGGTTTGCCCTGTACTTTTGCAGCTTCGAGCGATGCTGTTACATTGGTACTGAATGTCACTCCTTTTAGAGTGAGCTTGCCGGCATCAGAGCCGGTCGATTGAGCCAGATTGCCTGCGAATAGCACAAGCAGGGCAAGCAATACGAATATCATTTTTTTCAAATCCTATCGTAGTTTACGATGCATGTAAAGTAATATAAGGATTGTGGTTAGTTCTCATGTATAAAAAAGCTGAGGAGCCGTATGGCTCCTTCATTGTCAGTAATATCCCGGGTACGAGGTCACAGTTACTGTCGGAGTTGCTGTTACTGAAGTTATCGTGGGTATGGTAATGTTTATCATCTTTTCCGCAGACCAGTAATTTGCCCCATCGATGATAGCATGTGCCCTGAAATAAAAGATTCCTGTCTTGCTGATGGTTATGTTTGCACTGAAATTATTTGGTATTGTTCCACTCTGCGGCGTTGTCCAGCTTGGATAGCTCGTAAGCGTCAGGTTCCCTGACTTCGAATCCGGACCATAGTAAACTGCCGTGTTGTTTATAGTCTCCTGTACCGGGCTGTTGACCCTCCATGATACCGTAAAGCTCTGACCTGCTGCTGCCGTAGCAGGCGCACTTAAAACCTCAACACTGTAGGGTATGGGCGTTGCCGCAGGCGCAGGTGTTGCAGTGGGTGCAGGCGTTGCCGTAGGCGTCGGAGTAGCCTGCGGCGGCGGTGCGCTCACGCAGCCCGAGATGATCAACGACGATACCATAGCGATTAGCGCTAAACTTATTCTTCCCCTAAACATAATACCTCCAAGGGTAATTTATTTATGATGGTACTTAAAACCATCTACCAGCACATATAATCCAGCATCTTTCCCCTGACGGATGTCCGATTGATGATATCCTTCCCATTCCTGAAAGGTCTTCCCCGTATTATCTCAGCCGCCTGCTTTTTCCCAAAAAGCATCTCTATAATTTTAAAGGGGAGGTGATTAATATCAAGAGGCAAAGGTACGCCCGTTATAGACCTGTGACCATGGTCTGTCACAAGTATGTCAAAGCTCCTGTTCAACTCAAGTTTCATGGGGATGCCCACGAGAAGAGGGTATGAACCGAGCTGGCGCCCGAATGTTATCTTATCGTGGATTTCTGTATGCACATCCTTCATTATTGTACCTGTTGGCACGATGCGCCGCAGCATGGGAAGGTCTATCTCGTTCCTGATTTTTTCCTTGTAGCGCAGGAAGGTATGCTTTTTAATACCCTCATCGAAGCCATATATCGGAGTACCTGCAAATGTCATCACCTGTCTGATATTCACCCTGCGCACCATGAGATTGCTTTCCAGCACTTTTTTCAGGAATTCAAGGTTAAGCTCAAAGGTCTTCTCCGTCTCGCCTTTTAACCCGTGCACGAAGTTTATCCCCGGCAAAAGTTCGGGAAGACCGCTTGTTCCACGCGCTGCCCCAACCTCATTCAAGAGCTTTACAGCATCAAATACCTCATCAGGCGAAGCTTTCAGGTCGTTTGCCTCTATTACATCAGGGTCTGCGCTTTCCATGCCAAGCGCAGCTACATCCCCTGATGTATGGTATTTCACAATGATTTTCGCAATCTCCAGCGATTCCTCAGGAAACCTTGCAAGGGTTGCCGGGTTGGCATTGTCCATGTGTAATACCAAAAGTGCAGGTGCAGCATTTCGTATCCCGCTGTATAGTTCCTCTATTGCTTCAGGATTCGGGACTCCGTTTTTCGCACGGTACATGAACAGATCAGGCTGCCTCCCTATCCTGAAATACCGCGCCCCTTGAGCATAGAGCACCGAAACTTCACTGATAACATCCTTTATTTCCCGATAATCGGGTCTTCCATAGAACGGCTCTGTGCAGAAGGAGCAGTGCGAGTGGCGCGGGCAGCCCCGATAAGTTTCAAGCTCGCACATTACATAAGGATAATCAGGATGCTGCCTGATTATAAAGGCGCCTTTCTCTCCCCATCTTCCGATCTCGGAAGTTGTCCTCATTCTGTGCCCAACGCTTTCTGGATTTTTTATGTTGTCCATCAAATCATAGACAAATGCTTCGATATCCTTTTTTGCAAGAGTCATGCCTTCTACTGCCAGTGCTTTTGCAGATGAGCCACCCTCCTCGCCAAAACCAAGCCTTATGGGTCCTCCGATAATCTTAGTGCCCTCAAGATGCGAAAGTTCGATGATTTCGCTTCGTGTTATAGGCACTGCTCTCAGGTATTTCCCAGGCACTGTCATTCCTGCAACTATGGCGATGAGGTCGAAATTTATTTTCTCTCTGCGCTGGCGCATTTCGTCTATGGTGCGATATGATATATCTTCGGGCTTTACCCCCTTTTCCACAAGTGCGCCTGCTATGTACCTCGGATATGGCGACAGGTAAGGAGGAACGCCGAGGCATGCAGGTTCATCCACATATCCAGCGATTATCAGGACGCGCATAGGTTATCTTTATAGTGCTTCAATTTAAATTAATTCCTATGACTGATATTTTTGAGCATGCATATAAAGTCCTTAAGCTTACGGAAAAAGCAGGAGCGGATGAGGCTGAGATTTTTTGTGTAAAGGGCAGGTCTGTTACTGTCGATGTGCAGAAGGATGCCATCGACCTTGCCAAGGAGAGCCTCGTCTCAGGCATCGGAATAAGAGCAAGCGTGAACGGCGCAGTGGGTTTTTCAAGCACCAATGATATGGAGAAAATCGAAGAAGCCTGTGCTCTCGCAGTAAAATCTGCAAGGGTGAGAGGCAGCGACCCTCTCTGGTCGGGTCTCCCGGGGAAAAAAAAGCCTGCCAGTGTTAAGGGGATTTTTGATGAGAAGCTTGCAGATATCGAAATCGAGTCTTGCATCGATTATACCTTGGAGATGATCGGAGGAGCGAAATCCAATCCTTCTGTCGTGCCCACGTCAGGGCATTTCGTATGCGGTTCTTCAACTAAACTTGTTCTAAACTCAAACGGGGTTGAAATAAAGGAAAAGGATACTATTGTGGAGGCTTCGGTGGATACCATCACAAAGGATGTGCCGCTGTCAACTGCTTCTGAATTCGATATGTCAAGAAACCTTGACATTGATTTCCATAAGATTGGAGAGAAGGCATCGCAGCTTGCCCTTCGATCTCAGAATGGCATAAGCGCGCAGACATGCGATTGTGCTGTGCTTCTTGAACCTATGGCTTTTGCAGACATCCTGGAGAACACCCTTACTGCCTCGCTGAACGCTGATAATGTACAGAAAGGACGTTCTGCATTGATAGGAAAAATGAATATGAGTATTGGTGCTGATGAACTTTCTATCATCGATGACGGAACCTTTGCTGAAGGTCTGGGGACATCGGCATGCGATGACGAAGGTACACCATCTCAGAGAAATTTTGTTATTAAAAACGGTGCGCTGTCATCATTCCTTTATGATTGCTATACTGCGGGAAAGGAGAAAAAAGAAAGCACGGGCAATGCAGTCCGCGGCTCCTTCACTTCCACGCCCGTGATTGGCATACGCAACCTGATTATCGAACATCCTTCCTTTGATATTATTAACGAGACAAAAAGCGGCGTGATTGTTAATACAGTAATCGGGGCACACACTGCAAACCCCATTTCAGGGGATTTCTCTGTTGAAGCGAGAAATTCTTTCCTGATCAAAAACGGCGAGATTTCCTCGCCCATAAAGTCGATGATGATCTCGGGGAATATCTTCGATGTGCTTAAGAATATAGACGGCATAGGAAAGGATACACGAAAAGTGGGGAATGTTATTACACCCACTGTTAGAGTGTCAAAAATGAGAGTAGTGGGATAATCATTAACGTTATAATAAAAAATATCGGGTGAAAAATTAGCATGCCATCTGGAGAAATGCAGTTCGAAAAACCTGAATTTATCAAAGTCTCGGACGTGGTCTGGGATATACCGCAAAGTTTTAAGCAGGGAATGAGGGTGCCTGCAAGGATGGTTGCAAC
>DAHXMQ010000429.1 GCA_027371625.1 Candidatus Methanoperedentaceae archaeon
TCTTCATTTATCCAGAATCTACAAGCTCAAAATTGAGGGCAAATGGATTTTGTCTGAAATTCCAAAAAAATCCAAGAAAATCATAGAGAAATTGGACTTGGAATTACATATTACTTAAAACAGGCGAAGTTACGGATTAATACAGTTCGATAGACTGACCTGAGCACATGTTTTCCCTGCGAGGATTGTTTTATTTTTAAGTTTCATTTCGATTCCTTCCCTATAGCAGGTTGAAGCTCACCATCTTGATGTTTGTCATCTCCTCAACAGCAAACCTCACGCCCTCCCTCCCTATTCCGCTCTCCTTGACGCCTCCGTAGGGCATATTCTCAGCCCTGAAAGTGGGAATCTCGTTAATCATAACCCCGCCAACGTTGAGTTTCTTTATTGCAAGAAAGGCATTGGCAATATTTTGCGTATAAACCCCTGCCTGCAGACCGTAGATGCTGTTGTTCACCATTTCTATTGCCTCTTCAAATTCCCCAAATTCAATAACAGAAACAACAGGCGCGAATGCCTCAAGACACATTATCTTCATATCTGGTTTGAGATTCGCCAGAACCGTGGGAGCAAGGATTCTGCCATCTCTCCTGCCGCCTGTCAGAACCTTCGCGCCATCGCTCTCTGCTTCCTGTATCCATGCCTGCGCCCGTTGAGCAGCATCCTCGCTTATCATCGGACCGATGTCTGTATCCTCTGAAAGTGGGTCTCCGATTCTAAGTTGTTCCACTTGCGGTATAAACTTCGAAACAAACTTATCAAAAATATTCCTGTGGATATAGAGGCGCTGTATCGAGATGCACACCTGTCCTGAGAAGCTGAAGGCGCCTGTGATACACCGTGGCACTGCCATCTCAAGATTTGCGGACTCATCAATAACGGTGGCAGAGTTGGAGCCAAGCTCAAGCGTCACCTTTGCCATTCCAGCGAGCTGCTTGATGCGCCTTCCAGCTTCGGGACTCCCTGTAAAAGTGACCATATCGACTTCACCTGAAACAAGCGCCTCCCCAACCGTTGATCCTTTTCCTGTTACGATGTTTAAAAGACCTGCAGGTAGCCCCGCTTCTTCCATTGTTCTGCCAAGTCTGAGTGCAGAAAGTGGAGCTGCGCTTGCAGGTTTTAGAACCACCGCATTTCCTGCGGCAATAGCCGGGGCAACCTTATGCGCCACGAGGTTCAAAGGAAAATTGAAAGGTGTTAATGCCGCAACCACACCTACAGGCTCGCGGATGTAAAACCCGAAGTGCCTCTCAGAACCAGGAGCGGCATCCATGGAAATTATCTCTCCTGCAATACGTTTTGCCTCTTCAGCTGCAATCTTGAAGGTTAAAACCGCTCTCTCTACCTCTTTTCTGGAAGCCTTGATGGTTTTTCCGCTCTCAAGCGAAATCGTCCTGGCAAAATCCTCTTTATCCATGGCGATTAACCCTGATGCTCTCTCCAGAATCTCCGAGCGCCTGTACGCCGGCAATTTCCGGTTGGCGTCAAAAGCCTTCCGCGCTGCGGCAACTGCGCTCTTCACGGCATCAGGCGAAGCCTCAGGAACCCTTGCAATAACGGAGTTTGTGTAGGGATTCCTGACCTTAAAATAATTCTCACCTTGAACCCACCTTCCGCCAATCAGCATTTTACAGTCTTCCATATCCTACGTATTTGAATTCAAGTTACTTTTAATTTGCGGAAGGTTAATACAATAACAGAATGATCGAACTCTACAGGGAACAGGGACTTGAAATATATGAAAAGTCGCATTATTCGCATGGAGAGCATGTCACCGAGGTAGAACAGATACTGACGTGGTACAGGCGCAGGAACACGAGGGTGCTGGATATTGGATGCTCAGGTGGACTGCATGCTCTTGAGCTGGCAAAAAGGGGTTTTTCAGTGACAGGGCTGGATATAGAGCCGTCTGCAATCAAGCTTGCGAGAAAAAGGGCTCGAAATGAAAATCAAAAAACAAAGTTCTATGTGCTGGACATCGAGAAAGATATGCTTCCGTGCGCTGAAAAATTTGATTTCATTTACAGTATCGGTAATGTGCTTTCCCATGTAAGAAAAGAGCTTATGCCGGAGGTCTTACAAAAAATATATGATTGTCTTGATAAAAATGGCATCCTCCTGTTCGATGTGCTTATAAACTCAAAACCTTTTCAGGAAGAAATCTCTCCCGATGAGAGCGAACTTCCAATAATCTGGAAAAGGAAGATAGATGAAAAAACAGGAAGGATAAGTATGGATGGGATTTTCCTTGATTGCGGTTTTATCCAGCATTTTGATGTGTGGGGACACACTGTCGAAGAGATTGTTGCATTGTTGAATTCTCGGGGATTCAGGAAGGTCAAATACTCTCCCAAACTTGATTTTATCGCAAAAGACAAAACCAAAAACCCTATAAGCCTTTACTTCCGTGCTGAATGCGCATGAAATTATTCAATATCAGGGAACTTTATAAAGAGAAATATAAAGAGTACATAGTGGGCTCGGAAGAGATTAAAAAACACAGCGTGTATCTCGTGTATGGCGAGGCTTCAAGCGGCGAGACAAGGGAAATGATAACGGCAGGTCATGACGAAATATTATTTTTATTATCAGGCGAGGCAAGGCTTGAGAATGAAGATATGAAAATAACACTGGAAAAAGAACAGGCGGTTTATATGAGCCCTGATGAAGCCTTCATGTTCACTGCGCTTTCAGACTGCATATATTTGGTAGCGGGGACGCATACAGCGCAGCACGAGCATTAATCATAAATCTTCGTTTCCTTCCCTACGAATACAAGAGTCTCGAATTTGCTCGCCCTCTCTTTGTATATGATGTATGGCTCGATGACCCAGGGTCCAGTGCTGCTTTATGTTATTGTAACCCCTTCGCAAAGTTTCGTGCCGCAATATAACCTTTAACGTCATTATCGAGCTGGTTCATGAACTACCCACTTCTCATGGCATTACCCAAAGGCTAATATAATAATATTGCAGGAATAGGTTTAAAGTCTTCCTATCGAAAATGAGTGAAGAAAAAGTTATTATATACATAAAAAAATGCCTCGATGAGGGGAGGATGTCGGAAGCAGTAGAAACTGCGAAATTTAGCAGCACCTCACTTTCAAAAGAGGAACTCAAAGCTTACATTTACAAATATCTTGAAAAAGGATGGATGTCCAAGGCTTTAGCAGGCTCAAAGGCTTCCGGCATTGAGCTTCCGAAAGAAGTCCTTACTGGATATGTTAATAAATACCTCGAAGAAGGGAAAATATACTCTGCCATTGAGGCTTCCAAAATAATCGGAATGCCGCTTCCAAAAGATAAAATCGTTAAAATTGCAAGAGATTGCCTGCTGAAAGGAAAACTCGAACAAGGCATGGAAGCCTACAAACTTGCTGAAGAAAAACCGCCTGATGGAGAACTGATTATCTGCGGAAGCCTGTGTTTAAAAGAAGGGCAGCTCTATTCAGGTCTGGAGGCTTACAAAATAGCCAGTAAGACCCCGTTAGTGGAAGAACTGGTTATCTGTGGCAACAGGTGTTTAGATAAAGGGCAGACTTCTCCAGGCTTGGAGGCTTACAGGCTTGCCAATAAGACCCCGACCAAGGAGATGCTGCGTTCATGCGGTGAGAAGTGCCTGATTGAAAAACGCCATGACGATGCGCGAACGGCTTTCGTGGCGGCGCAGAAAATAAAGGAGGAAAAAACAAAGCCAATCGAGGTCAGGGAAATGACTCTTGAAGAACTTCACGGCTTAAATGAGCTCGAGGAGGCTTGGAAAAGTTTCGCACCGAGAGCCTGCATGAACTGCGAAAACGAGGAGTCATTCAAGGAGCGATACTTTATCCTTTCAAGATGCCCCGAAACAAACGAGGAAGAGGAGAGGCTTGATAAGCTCATGGAAAAGTACGGCGTGGAGCACTATGCCGTGGGAGTGTTCGGGGATGATAAAGGAATCGTTGATTCGGCGACATGCAGCAAATGCGGGTCGCAGAACGTGTGCTTTGATTGATTATCGTATCTTACCCCTTGCAAGCGATGCAAATATGCCAGCGAAACACAAGCTTGAGAAAACCATGAAAGCCACTTTTTCACCTGCCAGAAAAGAGGGATAATATTTTGGCGTAATCTCTGCTTCGCCTATGTAAATTGCAAGTATCAGCGTGGCAATCCCCATGCTGAGCATCTGCCCTGTCAGCCTCATCGTGCCGAGGGTTGCCGAGGCTACTCCGTAGAATTTCCTCTCCACGGAACTCATAACCGCATTCGTATTGGGAGAGGAGAAAAGGGCAAACCCGAAACCGAGGACGATTAAACTCGCTACTATAAATTCCAACGTCGTTTTTTCATCAAGGAAACTTAAAAGGAAAAGCCCTGCCGTCGTGAAAGCCATCCCTATGGAGGCAACTATCCTCGGCTCGATTCTATCCGAAAGCCTGCCTGCAAAAGGCGAGAAGAAAGCCATCACCACAGGTTGCGCTACAAGGATAAAGCCTGCAACCTCAGGATCAAACCCTTTCACATACTGCAGGTAAAGGCTTAGGAAAAACGCTACTGCAAACGTTGCGCTGTAATTGATCAAAGCCGCTAAAACCGAGAACGTGAAGACCGCGTTATGCCTGAAAAGGTTCATGTCCAGAACAGGATTTTTAGCCTTTGTTTCCCATACGTAAAAAGCCACAATACTGGCGATGCTTAGCAGGATAAGCTCTGCGCCACCTGCCGCTGGCAACAGGGAAAAACCATACATCAATGCTGCAAGTGAAAAGCCGTAAATTACAGAGCCATGGATATCCAGCTTCTCACCCCGTGCATCAGCCCATTCTCCTTTGAGTTTCCACAGGGTTAAAGCAATTATTACAAATTCAAGGGGAACGTATGAGAGGAAAATGCCCCTCCATCCAAAATTCTGCGTTAGGAAACCTCCTATCACAGGTCCGAGGGAAAGCCCTGAATAAACCCCTCCAATAGTTATTCCGAGAGCTTTGCCTCTCTCCCCTGGAGGATAAACCGATGTCAGGATTGCTATGCTTGTGCCGAATATCATTGCTGCACCTAAACCCTGTACAACTCGGAGGGAAAGAAGTTCAAACTCGTTGGTTGAAGCCACTATCAGGAGGGAGGCTACAATGTCTATGGATATTCCGTATCTGAAAACCATTTTCCTTCCGTATATGTCCCCAATTCTTCCGAATGGAACGAGGAACATGGCAGCGGTAAGTAAGTACGAAGTCGGAACCCAGCTTAATAAAACGGCATCCATCCTGAATTCATTCCCTATGGAGGGAAGACCTATGACAACCGAAGATGCCATAAAAGGTGCAAGAAAAGAACTCATCGTTGTGATAAGCAGCACGACTTTCTTGCTATCGTTATCCATTGCCGATCACCATGCAGTACATCTCAGAACTGGTATCCGGGGGATTTTCCGTCGTGCCAGTTTCTATCCGCTCATCCGGATAACCGAGTTTTTCGCATACAAAAATCCGCCTTGACATACCAAGGGATTTTAGAAGACCTGCAATCTCCTCTATCCCGAAGGAGGAGTCAGGAAGAAGAAAAACATCTCTGCCGTTTCTTAATTCTATTGCCAGCCTGTTCTTAACATCGCTGATGTCCCGCGCATGGGCAGTGATCACCGAAAGCTGCTCTACATAAAGGTTCAATCTTGCGCATGCTAATTGCAGCGAAGAAATCCCGGGGATAATCTCATCGCCTTTCCTTGCATATTTCCCAAGACCTGAAAGCATCGGGTCGCCTGTGGAGAGTACAACTGCATTTTCAGGAAGAGAGCTAAGTGTGTAATCCCTGAGTTCATGTGCCTCGCATCTTATATACTCTTTTGCCAGTTCTATCGCCCTTTTTGAGCCGAATATTATCTCTGCGCTCTTGATTGCCGATATTGCTTCCTGTGTCAGGAGATTCGGGGCTGCGCCAACGCCTACTATTTTCATAAAGCGTCACGTCCCTTTATGCCGTATCCACGTAAACCGAAACTTCGGTTTACGCAGTGTTGGGGTATGCTTTTGCATACCCCTCGTTTGATAAAACTTTTTTAAAGTTTTACGTATGGCTTCGCCATACGTGTCAGCTTCCAATCTTGGCTCACCACTGTCGCGAAGTATTGTTCCGTTCCTGTTTAAAAGCACGACCCTTTTCCCCGATTTTTTTACAGCCTCTCTCAGTCCGCGGTCGATGAGTGGATTTTCAGTATTATCATCGACCATTTCCTGAATCGATATGTATCCACTGCCTTTTAATAGACCCGAAGACACCCATTTCAATATCAGCCCTGGAAGTCCGGCGATTATCACCTTTGCATCCTTTTTTGCGGCTTTCAATCCTCTTGAGATATCGCTTCCGATGAGTATAACCTCATAATCCGGGAAAAGCAGGTGTGAAAAACGCAATCCCATTCTTCCTGTAGTGAGAACAAGCCTGTCCGCGTTCCTAATCAGTTCTTCCTTCATTTCACCGAGATGTTCGTTCCAAGGCTCCACAAAACCGGTGGTTCCGAGAATGGATATCCCTCCTGTTATTCCCATTTTTGCATTGAGCGTTTGCTTTGCGACTTCTTCGCCCATAGGAGCTGAAATGGTAACGTATGCCCCTTTTGCTCCTGTCTCAGAAAGCCCCTCTTTTATTGCCTCCTCTATCTGGCGCATTGGAGATGGGGTTATTGAAGGTCTGCCATTTTTTGACCCGATACCTTTGCCTGCTTTTATTACGATAGTATCATGTTCCTTCGCTTCAGCTACGATTTCCAGTCCTGATGTCACATCAAAGGCATGGTCGCCTGAGTCCTTAAATGCTGAGGCTCTTCCTTTTTTTGCGACAACAGGAAGCATTGCAGGAAGCCCGGCAGGTGTCGGGACTGAGACCTTCGAAACTTCTTTTTTTAACGAAAGAACCGCGGCTTTTGCTACAGCCGCTGCGGTAGTTCCTGTAGTGTAACCCCGCCGCAGCAGAGAGCCATCAGATAGCAGTACGTAACGCCCGTTGGATATTTTTTGCAAGATTTAGCATAATTTTTGAAGGATCGATACCAATTTCTGTATCCAGCAGGCTTGCGAACCTTCCGCTCCCCACACCAACTTCCAAACCAAAGCCTTCAGGTTTAGC
>DAHXMQ010000017.1 GCA_027371625.1 Candidatus Methanoperedentaceae archaeon
ATTTGCATTTTTATAAGTTTTTATTCAATTAACATGCTTAAAATTTTTGTTTATATAAACAAATGCTTTAGCTTTAATGTGTTTTCGATTTTTTTCTGTTGCTATCTTCTCAGCCGACATATAAACACAACCACCAAAGCCGCAATTGCCGAAAATGCTTCGAATCCAGGTGTTGTTGGTGTTGTGGTCATTGGTATTGCCGTTGGTTTCGCGGCTGTGGCTGCCGGTGTATATGGAACAGTTTTCGTTGTTGGTGCGGGTGTACCGATCCCAAGTCCGATTGTATCTACTACGAACCCTTTCTCAGAACCGCCTTTACCGTAGTGGCACCTGAAGCAAAAGCCGTTGTTTACCGTGATCTCAGAGAACTTTGCTGGCTTTGTATCTAGATCGCCGTGGCAGGTGCTGCACTTGCTGTCATTCCCACCATAATCAACGCCGTGGCTGCCTTCGCCATACATCCATTTAGAAAACGATGGGTTAATCGAGGTCGAAGTGTTTGGATGGGTGGGTGAAACTGGCGTATAGTCAATCATCGTCTGTTCTCGTCCTAAACGTGGTGCGCCGAGCGTGATAACCTGGAAACTTGGGTTGGTCTTCAGGGACAATATGGTATAGACATCCCCATAAAACATCCCAAGTACATCCGGCGAGTAGTTGCCGTCTGGGTAACTGACTGTTGTATGGTCGTAACCTTGACTTATGGTGAAAGTCTCGATTCGATAGTCAGGATCCGAAAGGTTGCCGATGACAGATACCCTAAGCTTCTCTCCCACGAATTGGTGGATATCCTTAGTCGGGTCATCAATGCGTGTAGGAATGAGATCGTTATAGAGGTTATTTATCATAATGTAGCGATTGCCAGCATATCCATTACTTCCCAGAGTAAATCGTGCTGTGCCGTTAGTAATAGTTGCAGCATTAAAGGGCTTATTGAGAGACTTAACGACTTCGTAGGAGCATTCGCGTGTGTTAAAATTACATCCCCATCTCACTGATTCGTTATTAGATACATTAAGCATTTTCTCTGTCTGCTCCATGTCTTCCAGTTCGCTGTCTCTTGAGACGTTCGAGATTTTCCCACTTCTTATTATGACAACAGCCTCAGGGTCAAAAAATAAGCCATCATATCTGGACAGTACAGCCTCGGTGATAGATGTTGTCCTGATATCCCCTTTACCATCAAGGCTGGGCTCAAGAGTGAGCGTCAATGTTCCGGCGGCAGCAAGCCCTGTACCTAATATGAAGCATATTACAAATACTACAATGATGTTGTATTTCATTTTTGAGTTTCTCCGGTGAGCTTTAATTTAATATTACAGCTGCCATATACTTCTTATTTGGTCTCATGAATCAAAAAATTCTGAACTAAGCGCAATATACCAAATATGATCAGACCGATACCTCCAAAGAAAAGGAAATAGCCGATTGGTAATGGAATAGAGATAGGAGAAGGAGTAAGGATAAGAGTATGTTTGACTCCTCCTAGGATCACCTCCTGAGTTCCTCCTACTAAGAAATAGTGACTTAAAACCCAAAGGCTCATTAAAAAGACAGAACCAATAACAATACATAAAATACCTTGATATATTTTTCTCATTTTTACTTTACTCCTTCCTTTGTTCTTGCATGCTAAATCCTATCTTACTAATGTTAGTGGCAGAAAGCTCCAAAAAATAGAGGCGGATAAATAAAATCCCGCCGCAAATTCGGAGTTCGGCATTTTATCTACCTGTCTTCAGTCTTGTGTGGCTACTGTCCACGATGTCAACCCCTAATCCCTGGAAAAGGTTTTGGGCATTTGGATCAACATACTTGTTCCAATTGACCGTTATGGTCTGACCATTTCTCTTGATAGCCATATTGCTGAAGTCGGTTGTGCCCCAGAGGTCAGATGTGGCATCAAGATTATGTCCTTCGAGGGCTGTATACAGGTACTGCCCTGTAGTTCCTTGAAGGTTGGTGGTCAAATATGTATTGCCTCCGGTTGTTTGGTCGTAGAAGGTAATCCACCACTTTGCCCCGTCCCAACTCATTAAGCCTCTTATACGGTCACCTACATTTACGTTTATCGGGCTGCTGCGATAGTAATTATTAGAGCTATCTACTATCCATGCTGCTCCAGTTTTCGGGTTCCCGGGCCACAAACCGTCTTCGTTGTGCTCGAGAACAGGCTGTATTATCGTGTTTCGTCCACTCCAGCTACCACTCCCGGGTGCTTGAATCGCGGGGAAGAGATACGCAACATCATCGTCTATCCAGTCACTTATTGGTTCAGTTGGAACTGTCCATTCGGCGTAGAAATAGTTTATGTTATTGTCAGCGGAAGAAGTATATGTTTGTTCGATCCATCCCGAATAGTCCGGAATGCTTTGTGGCATCTCTTCATCTACTACCTTCAGAATGACCTCGCCAGATGGGTCATAGACCTCAACTTCACCTTTTGAAGCCTGTTGGACAGACGACTCTGAGGGCAACTCATACACTTTTGTTGCTTTTTGTGGGCCATAAGGGGTAGATACGTTATCAACTTTTTCCTGAGGGAACCTTTTCCAGATATTGTTAGATTGGTCGTATATCTCGGTTACTCCAAGCTTTGTGTGTACGACTGTAGCCCCCTTTGGAATATTGAACGTATTGTTCCCATTGAAACCCAATGGTTTCGATAATTTTTCATCTGCTCCTTGTGCGCTCACCACAGGCATAAATACTATGCTCAGCAGCAACATTGCCGCTAGCATCGCGCCTAATTGCATTCCTTTACTTTTCTTCATATTTTTATCCCTCCATATATTTCTTGTTGCCCTCCGGCGCGGCGCTGGCTTTAAATATGTTCAAAGCAATACTGCCATGCCTTCGGGCACTCTGGGGTTCAGTTGCTCTCAAGAAACGACTGAACCCCACGTTTTTATGGCTGTAAAATCTGATTATTAGATTTTGTCTCCTTAACCCGAGAATTTACAGTTCCAGTTTTTTAGATGAGAAGAGGGAGTATATATTACAAACGGTTTATAAAATATAACGTGATTAAAAATTACAACGCCGTTAAAATTTTTAATGACGTTGAAAATTAATAAATTTGAAATGAGTGCTTTTATATTCTATACGATTTCAGATTTCAGAATCAATATATACCAACCGATTATTTGCTCTGTGCTTTTAGAGCAACTTATGACCTATAAAGAGAAGTATTTCCTATGTGCATTTGCTAAATGTCTTGAGAGCAGCACCTACTAGAAGGAGAACTGCACCTGGAAAAATGATTAATCCCAAGCCAGGAAATGTAAGTATTGAGAGAGCTAGAACTAAAATGCTTCCAATCCACGCCAAGAGTATGTTTCGGTAACATCCCCAAGCCGCTATAGCTGCTCCAATAACACAATATAGGAAGAAAGGTTGTAAAGCTCCTTCCCAAATTATTCCTGTAGCGCCGGTTGCTGGGTAATAAAACTTGTAAGGTCTTCCAGCGAAAAAAAATAGGAGGGAAGGGCCCACTACTGAGATGAACCCTAGCAGACCATAGAATTTTGGATCACGCCAGATCGATTGGAATTGCATAATTCATGATGGTTCTATCAAGCATTTGCAACTACCACGCATTGCAACTTCCTACAATCCCATTAACTATACTGCCTGTATACCCGTAAGTACAGGAGACAGAGCCTGATTTTGATCCAGAAGTTTTGGTCAAAAGCGAATGTGTCCAAGAATTCAAAAGATAATGAAAGTCTCCCTGCCCATACATATTGACCCAATCTCCATTAGAGGGATTCCAATAATAGGTACAAGCAGTGTTACTCCAACCATCCGGCAGCCACCAGCAATAGCCATCATCACCACTAATTTTCCAAGCCGAATTCCCATCCCAACCAAATGTCATTTGGCTATATCGCTCGGTTAATTTGTCCCCTGTTCCACCCCAACCGTACATGTAAATATCAGTAGCCGCGTTTGTCTGAGGATCGGTTGATGCTGTTTTAGGCTGTAAGCTCTCATTTTTTTCCACTACAACCACATTGCAATTATTGTCCACTATAGTTCTAACGCTTTTACTTCCTTTCTCTCCTGGACCGAACTCAGTTGTTATCCTAAATGAAACTTGGCAGAGATCGTTAGGACTGTTACGCTTTCCAGTGGTGACGACATCTCCTTTTTTAATATCTTGGAATGGTAATGTTTTTTGGTATATAATTTGTTGGACTTCACTGGCATTTATTTCGGTTGGCTTAACGCTAATCCCATTTGAATTAGAATTTAGCGGGGTATTCGGTAGATTTAGCTGCTTGTTCATTAAAATAGCGTTTTCGGCATATGCCACCGGCAACAGTGCCATGTTCATAGCAAACAACACCATCAGCACTGTGCCTAATTGTATCCCTTTATGTTTATTCATTTTTTGTTCCTCCATTTATTTTTCCTCGACTCATTGCTTCCCTCAGGCTAGGCACTGGCTTTAAATAAGTTTAAAGCAAATACTACCATGCCTTCGGGCACTCTGGGGTTCAGTTGCTCTTGCGGAACGGCTGAACCCCACGTTTTTATGGCTGCAAAATCTAGATGTGATATGGTTGGATTTCCAAACCTTTCACCCTCGAACTTTACAGACCCAATTTTTAGAATAGAACAAGCAGTATATATTACTATCGGTTTATAAATTATAATGTATTTAAAAAATTCAATGCCGTTAAAAATTACAATGACGTTGAAATTTTTAATGCCGTTGAAAATTTCAAGACGTTTGTAATATTAAGAGGCTGCATAATTACTTAAAGCGTGGATATCGTAAACTCACCTACTTTACGGCTTCTAAATTCATCAACTCTTGTGGCTATTTCAGGTGCTCTTAGGCTGCACATAGCCTTTCTTTTGGCGGGTATAGAGCCAAAGATAATCGTTTATCTGGCATTTGGACTGATTATTTATGCAACATATACTCTTGACCGTTCCCTTGACTGCAAAGAAGATGCAATAAACAAGAGCGAATTAACTGAATCAAATAAGCATATAGCTGTTATTGCCTGTATCCTTTCATTTCTTGCCGGAGCTTTGATACTTGCCGGGGAGAACATATATTTTGCATCATTCTTTCCTTTTATTATAGGCTACCTTTATTCAAAAGGCATCAAAACAGGTAAACTTACGCTAAAGCTGAAAGGCAGCATGGGAGGCAAAAATATTGTAATCGGATTGACATGGGGAGGAACTATAGCGAGTATTGTTAGTAAATGGACTGGGAATATCTTTGCTGTCATCTCAATATTTTTATTTTATGCAACCAAATTATTTATGAATTCGGTACTGTATGATTTTAAGGACATAAAAGGAGATGCAGCAGCCGGAATAAAAACGTTGCCGGTGTGTTTTGGTAAAGACAGAATTAGAAAAATACTTCTGATGTTCTGTTCATCGCTTCACGCAAGTATGATTATTGCATTTTTAATGGGTTTTATAAGGCGTGAATTGGTAATTCTGTCCTATAGTTTCGTCATCGGCACCTGCGCATCTTTTTGTTTGACAGGTTTTGAGGCACAAGAGTTGGGAGTAAGAAAATATGCAAGAGAAATTTTGATAGACGGCGAATCCACAATTGCTCTTGTCCTTAGATCAATTATAAATTCTCTATTTTAACAGAGCGTTCCTTATAATAATTGAAAAGTTCTTCTCCCCAAAAGAGAGCAGATTCATCAAAGCTCACCAAATCCTTTCGGGAATCGAATGCGCCATTTTTAAAGAAAAGTGAAATAGAAAAGAAGATATCTGTGCCAACGCATGCAAGCTTGATATCTTCGTCTGAAACATAAAGGCTCCAATTCCTAAAACCTAATGCTTGTGTTAGCATCTCACTGTACTCATTTTCTATTTTGTCAAACGCTTTTCTGGTCAAAATAAGAGATATGTCCGTTCCTTTCTCAGCCAATCGTAAAAAGAAATCAGGATAAATTGGATGAACTATCGGAGATATGCCCATGACCTTTTTAGAACTCAAAATATTTTCCAGAAATTCTTTGTGTGGTTCATAGAGTTCTTCGATGCTGCTCTCGATTATCTGGATATTACCAAGCTCACCAATCTTCTTTAGCAAATTGGATGGAATTGCCCCCGCATCATGCTCCCGCCAGAATTCTTCCTGACGTTCAATAACCTCTACTGTTTTTACTAAAGGTTCCAGATATCCCGCTATCATCTGTCCAATCTCGGTAAGAGCATATTGTTTGCCCTCCTGCTTCACTAAATTTCTTTCCTCAAGTATCCTTATCTGAGGAAGCATTCCAGTGGCGGTGAAACTTAAAGCCTGCCTCATCTCTTCCAGCGTTTTTGGCCCATCTTGTAATAGCAAAAGTAGTTTTTTTCTTTTATCTGACGATGTGATAATGCTTAAAAGGTCAGGCATAATTGTCAATATATGTATATATAGCACTTTATCTTATAACTTTTGAAGCCTATTTTTAACAACATTTTCTTGAGCCAAAAGGAAGGCAAAAATGAGGACGCACCCTATACAATTTTTTCTTCCCCTTTTTCCCTTGTCCTTACCCTGACATCCTTCAGAAAAGAAACACGTTGAGCAAGAGCTATCATCTCTTCCCTCGTAAGAGGCTTCTCTTGTCTTATCTTTTCATCAGGGGCATATTCCGGAATTCCCTGCTGGATGACGTATGTACAATCACGAACTTGGATGGATTTTGCTATTCTCGGAACATCCACACAAGAGCGAAAAACAGTAGTCCTGGCTTCTATGGCTACAGGAAGATTCAATGTTCGCAGTGCATGCTCTGCCGCATCTCCAATACCTCCTGTTATCATGCTGTATTGTTGCGCATCATCAAGCGGAGCCTTGATATCCAGGAAAATTTTATCTATGAGCTTTTTTCCGATCAGGCTCGAAAGGCGCTCTGGATAGTACCCATTGGTCTCGATTCCCACCAGTAACCCTTGTTCTTTTGCGAATTTCGCAAGGTGCTCCAGTTCTACGGGATGCGCTGTCGGCTCCCCGCCAGAGAAAACCACGGCGCTTATGAAGCTCTTTGTATCGAGAATCTGCTTTTCGATTTCCTCAATATCTACGGCATTACCTTTCTTGAAAAGTGGTTCAAGGCGATTAGCCACCTCGATGAACTGGTTATTTGAACAGTAGAGGCATTTAAAGTTGCAGCCGTTGAAGAAAATAACCGATGCCGACCTGCCGTACCAGTCTATTGTCGAAACAGGAATCATCACACCGCTAAAAATCAATTTCATTGTCTCCTCTATCAAAAGGATTATGAGTTAATAAACTAATTTCATACTGGGCGATATATTAAATCTTGCGCCTGATTAAAGGAGGTTAAAAAGATGTCTGAGATGTCGGATATGTTAAGAAAAATGGGTTTGTTCGGGATTGGAGTACTATCCCTGACCCAGGAAAAGATCGAAGAGTTTACTCAGGAAATGATAAAAAAAGGGGAAATGAGTAAGGAGGAAGGGAAAAAATTCGTAAAGGATGTTTTATCCGAGAAAGAAAAACAGCTAAAGGACATGGAAGAGAAGATAAATGAAAAGGTTAAGGAAAATCTCAAAAAGAGCGGGATTGTGATGAAAAGCGATATCGAAACCCTTGAGAAAAAAATCGAAAAGCTTGAAAGAACAATCCAGTCCATGTCAAAAAAATAAACCTGGAAGTATATCGTGCGATTGCTTGACAGGGGCTATGCCTATGCCAGACGTTACAGGGAAATTACTGGCGTGCTGGTCAGGCATGGCTTCGGGTATGCTGTTGAGAGGTACGGTCTTCGCCCCTTCCACTCACTGAAAGAGAGACTTAGCAAACCAAAGCCGCTCAGGGAAGAGATGCTTCTGCTCTCTGAAGCAGAGAGATTGCGCCGCGCTTTGGAGGAACTTGGACCAACTTTTATAAAGTTCGGACAGATATTGAGCACCCGCCATGATCTCATCCCGGAGGAATACATCGGGGAACTCTCCAAGCTTCAGGATCGTGTTCCGCCTTTTGAGTTTGCAGAGGCAAAAAAAACCATCGAAAAAGAGCTTGGGAAAAGTATGGATGATATCTTTTTATCTTTTGACCAGGAACAGATTGCAGCAGCTTCAATAGGGCAGGTATATCATGCCAAACTGAAAAGCGGTGAGGATGTGGCTGTCAAGGTGATGCGCCCAGGAATTGAAGATATCATAGAGACCGATTTGCTGATTTTAATGGATATTGCAAGGTTCGCTGAAAAGCACATAAAAGCAAGCAAATTTTTTAATCCTGTCGGTTTTATTGAGGAATTCTCCCGTGTCATGAGGCAGGAGATCTATTACGTGCATGAAGCCCAGAATGCGAATAAATTCTACAGGAATTTCAAGGGAGACAATACAGTCAAAATCCCAAAGATCTATTCGGAATATACAACAAACCATGTCCTTATTCAGGAATACCTTGTGGGCATCAAGATCACGGATATAGAGAAAATCGATGCTGCCGGGCTTGACAGGAAAAAGATCACGATCAACCTTTCAAACGCCTACTTGAAAATGATGTTCGAGCATGGCTTTTACCATGCAGACCCGCATCCTGGGAACATCCTTGTTTCGGAGAATGAGGTCATCAACTTCCTTGATTTCGGTATGGCTGGAATTGTTGATCCTTTCCTTCGCGAGAATCTTGTCGATCTTATGGTAGCTACCCAGAGAAAAGATATAGAGCTATTGATGGAAACGTTGAGCGAAATGGGATTGATCAGCGATGTCGGGGATTGGAGTTTTTCGCTCAAGGCAAATCTTGAGGATTTTATAGACCGGTATTACAGTTTAACTGTTAAATTCATCGATCCCACGGAATTCCTGAGAGATATCATCGGTGTGCTGATAAAAACAGGCGGAAGAGTACCAAATAGCATAATGCTTCTTTCAAAAACGCTCCTCATGAGAGATGAGATCAGCCGAAGACTTGATCCTGAGCATAATTTTTCAGAGCTTGTTGAGCCGTATATTCAAAAGATACTCGATGAGCGCTCCAGAATTTCATACATACTGGAGGAAACAGAAAAGAACGTGGTCGATTTTGCGCTTCTTGTTAAGGCTTTCCCGAAGCGCTTCCATCATATACTCAAGAAGGTGGAAAAGGGAACTGTAAGATTTGAGCTTGAACACAGGGGTTTCGAAAGTCTTGTCGAGGAACTGGATATCGTCAGTAACAGGCTTTCTTTTTCCATGATAATCGCCGCACTTATTGTGGGCTCTTCCCTTATTCTCAACGCAAGACTGCCGCCGATTGTATTTGGAGTATCTTTGCTGGGAATAATCGGGTTCCTTCTCGCAGGTTTTTTCGGGCTGGGGCTTGTTATTTCAATACTGCGAACCTGGAAATGGTAGAGGCACTGCGAATTTCCTTTCAACCACTGCCCGGTGTATTGTATTATACGTGCAGAAAGGAATTACCCTTCCATCCGGAGTTGCATAATGTACGCCACACCGTTTAACCCTTTCAATGTCCATGTTGTAAAGATCCATAAAATGCATTGCTCCTATGAAAAATGTACTGCGGTGGAATTCCGCAAGACCATTCCCTGTGCCTGTCACCAGAAGGTTGGATAAGAGTTTCCTCATATTTACAGACTTCGGCGCTTTTTCTTTATCGATGTACCTTTGTATTCTGTAGGCGAGCCTGCTTGTTCTTATTATTTTTCCAATATGCCTGCCCACCCATCTATCGCTTCCTTGTGCAAGCTCATCTATATCCTCAAGAAGTCCGTCAACATCTATAAACCTGGTTATCGGCGTCATTTTGCCGTTTTCATAATAAACGTATGTTCCTGCACCGCAGTGCGGATGAACCGTGAATTCCACGTTTGTCTCGCCGTCCTGTTTTGAGGTGAAATGGGAAACAGGCACAATGGAGGGCACAGGATAGAAATCATCTGCTGTAATATCTCCACCAGTCTGGCTTTCGACAAGGTCAAAAAAATCCGGGATTGTTATTCTCTTTTCCCTCCTTTCTTCCTTATCTATCCTTCCTGTAAACGATACTGGCTGGAAATTAACGCCGAACACCGCATCCATGTTTTTAATTCCGAACCTTATTATGTCCCCGACCTGGCTGTCATTCACGCCTTTAGCCAGCGTAGGTACAAGAGTAACGCTCTTCAAGCCTGCTGCCCTGCAATTTTCTATAGCTCTGAGCTTTTGCTTCATCCCATTATATCCCCTGTTTATTATATAGGGCTCTTCAGTTACCCCGTCGAATTGCAGATAGACCGTATTGAGACCTGCTGCCCTCATATCCTGGCAGAATTTCAGGCTGTTTGCAAGTTTTATCCCGTTGGTTGCAATCATGATCTGGCTGAACTTGAACTCCTTAGCCATCCCGACAATATTGACAATATCCTCCCGCATTGTTGGTTCGCCACCTGCGAACTGGACTGCAGGGCAGGGCACAGGCTTCTCATCCCTGAGCATCTGCATCATGGCTCTTATCTGCGAAAGCGTGGGCTCGTAAAGGTAGCCTGACGTTGCGGCATTTGCAAAACATACTGGGCAGCTCTGGTTGCACCTGTTTGTCACATCGATGTTTGCAAGAATTGTGGTTGTCCTGTGCGATTCACATAAACCGCACGAGTGCGGACAATTCCCGTTCGATGTATTCGGATTTGATACACCTCCACCGTCATGTTTGTAATGCTCAAACCGCCTGAACAGTCCTGCGCTTGACCAGTAAACATCCTTGAAAGTCCCATGAATGCGGCATGTTTTTTCAAGCATGATTTTCCCGTTCTCTTCGAAAATTGCAGCATCAATTGCTTCAAGGCATTCAGGGCACAGTGATTTAGTTGCTTTCATATAAACACCCCCCCTTTCCGAGTGCGCATGCCGTTTAACACTCCCATTAATTAAAGGGTTTGAAATCTTATAAAGCTTTTTAATGTGAATTACAATTTAAATAAGCGTTAAACCTATATCTTCAGCCAATTAGATATGCGATAGAGATGGCATGATGAAGACGGGGTTTAAAATCGTATTGACCGCCGACCGTACTTTAATGAGCGAATATCAGGGAGGCATTTTCATGGGATTTTCAGCCTGCGTTCCACGGGGAATTATTCCGGATTTCCTGTATTTTTCCCTCTTTTCGCCATCAATAGACCATAAGGCTGGCATTGTCCGAGTCGCCCCACTCGGTTTGAGGAAAATCGAAGCTGCGCTGTTGGAAAAAGGTTTTAATGAAAATGAAATCGTGGCTGCACATCCCGATCATCTTGACAGGGTTATCGGTAGTGAAACCCGAATACTCAGCATCTCAGCGATGGACCCGCTTGGAATGGGACCGGCTTCCTCAACATTCTCCAAGCTCTGGGAAGGGGAATGCTATATGCCCTACAAGTTCAGGGAGATACTGGGCAACAAGGTTGTTTTGAAGCACAGGAATAATATCAATATAGTGGTGGGGGGTTCAGGAGCATGGCAGCTTACGGATGAAAGGATGAGGCATGCTCTGGATATTGATTATGTTGTGGACGGCGAAGGAGAGGAGGTGGTGCCCGGGCTATTCAGGGACATTCTAAATGGCACAAGAAGAGAACACGTTGTCGAAGGCAAGGTTGTCGAGGAGCCTCCATGCGTAACAAAACCAACCATCTGCGGTGTGGTCGAGATAACAAGAGGCTGCGGGAGGGGTTGCGAGTTCTGCGTCCCGACGATGCTAAGGCACAGGAGCATGCCTCTGGATAAAATACTCAGGGAAATAGAGGTAAATAAAAAAGCCGGCAAAGGTATCGTTCTACATGGTGAGGATGTTTTCAGATACAAGGCAGATGGGCTTATTCCCAATAAAAATGAAGTTGTTAAGTTATTCGAGAACGCAGAAAAAGCTGCTGGCTTCGGGAATATTTCCATCTCCCATCTTGCCTTTTCAACCGTATGCAGCGCCCCTGATGTCGCAGGCAAAATTTCGGAGATACTTTATCTCGGTAGCAAGGAATATCCATATACAGGCGCACAGATAGGGTTGGAGACAGGAAGCCCGAATCTTATAAGTAATCACATGAAGGGAAAGGTCAAGCCCTTCAAACCCGATGAATGGCAAAGCGTAGTTGAAAGCGGCTTGGGTATATGCAACGATGCCCATATAGTGCCGACTGCTACCCTCATTCTTGGCATTCCTGGGGAGACCGATGACGATATTATAAAGACAATCGAGTTGCTGGATGACATTAAAAATCTCAAATTCGTACCTGTTCCCCTTCTCTTCGTTCCACTGGGCAGGTTCAATAACGCAAGGTTCTGCGAGAAAAAAGACCTGAATGAAAATCACTGGCAGCTTATACACAGATGTGCAGAGATATTTATAAAGAAGTTTGACGAGCTTTATCCAGATTATGCAAGGATGGCGGGGCATGGCGCGATAACCCGAAGCGCCATAAAACTCCTGGCAGGATATGGTAAGAAAAGAGCACGGGATTATATGATATCCAGTGGCTACACGCCTGATTTTTAGCCAGTGGCTTGTTTTATTTACTTTCCCTTAAGGTTAAATAGCATGTAATTCAAGTATAGATTATGCCCACCGAAAAGGTTGCATCTGTAATAGAACGGCTACTATTGCCCAAGCTCAGTGAAATGGAGGGGGAAATTAAGGCTATACACGGTGAGCTAAAAGCTGTGAATACCCGGATAGATTCGCTTGAAGACAGGATAGATAACCTTGAATCAAACACGAATATTAAAATAGACAGCCTTAAAACAGAAATGAACAACCTTGAGTCAAATCTGAGTATCAAGATAGACAGCCTTGAAACAAAAATGGATACATTCGAATCAAATCTAACTATCAAAATAGACAGCCTCAGAACGGAAATGAACGTTAAGTTTGATTCTCTGGAAAAGCGAATCCCGGTTATAGAAAAGATTACCATCTTGGAGCTTAAAATCGCCGATATCGAGAAAAGGCTTGCAGTGGCATGATTTTGAGATATATTTATTGGGGCTCTAAATACGGAGTTATGGGAAATTGTAGTAACCTTTGTCTAATTTTTATTCACCAACATCAATTGAAATTAAATTTGTGTTGGTAGTTACGTTTATGTGTTGCACATATAATAAGACTGACCTTTAATCAACTTGAAATAAGCCTCTTATATTTTTTTATCTCTTCAAACCAAAGTATATAAGCATAACAGTTATTATTTAAAATGAAATTATGGTAGTGCAATCTTTTAATTTGGATTTTGTAATAGATTTTCTGAAAAAAACCAACAACCCAAACCGAGATAAATACTTAGAAGTTTTTAATTCTGAAGGTTTATCAACGGGTATATCCAAATTTCACGACTTCTGGGAAGATTTTGCTGAATTTCTACTCTCCAGAGATTTTAAAATTTATAAAATTAGTAAAGACATCGATAAACCGAGCTACGAAATAAACAATTTAATGGAATCAATCGAAAAAATTACTCAAATACAAGATATGGTTTTATGCGACATACTCAAACGAAGATTCGAATTTGAGGTTAAATCACATGGATATGATAATCCTGCCCCTATCGAAAAAAATGGAATACAATATTTTAGAATACCTTTCAAAGAATGGATTTTTATTGTGCCTAAAGATGAAGTGGATAAAATTAACAAAAAAATGAGTGAAATGATTATGTATTTGTTTAGCTGGGATAACATTCCAGGAGACCATAACGGAAGACTCATAGAATTCCTGACACAGAAATTTGGTATTGATTGGGTAAAAACAGCAAAAATTGAGAAAGTCGATGACGGTAGGACTATAAGATTAACTGGTGAAAATAATTTTCTGTCACTAAAACTTAACAATGAAAAAACTAAGGTAAACTTAGAAATCAATGACAGTAGAACCTATGAATTCATTGCGAAGATAGCACTTGGTGAGCTACACATATACATGAATAGTGCATTTCAGAAAAATTTGTTCGAGAGTACCAAATTTTTATTTCATCTTTTGCTTACTCCCACCGAAAAAGATGAATTTACCAAAGAAATAAAAAAATCTCCAGAATTAGCCGAAATGAAAATCCAAGAAGATAAAATTATTTACGAGTCATACAAATCTGTGTTTACAAAAAATAATATAACACTATCCGAAGATGAATTACAATTTTTAAAGGAGCTTATTACAATTCAAAGACCCACATTTGATTTTTTAGGAATCACAAAACCAAGCTCATCTTTTTCAAGACCATTTTATTTTATAGAAGTAAAAAGCAGTAAATCTGGTAATCCAAGATTGACATCTTCCCAAAAAAAATTTATAGAAAATGTCAAAGAAAAATTTGGTATATTAGTTTTCCATATTGAAATAGAGCCTAATGGAGTGGAAGTAAAATTTTTCTCACCATAGTAATTTTTTGAATAATTAATCCCTAACTCCGCCAGATTTACGCACTATTTCTGAGAAATCCATCCACTCATACCGAAATGCTTATATCATAGTATTACGTATATACGTATCATGGAACTTCCTGACTGGGTACTGAAACATAAGGCAAAAGGTAC
>DAHXMQ010000018.1 GCA_027371625.1 Candidatus Methanoperedentaceae archaeon
AAGAAATACATGCAGCGCTTTTTGCGGGAGCTTGTGAGCGAATCGGGTCTTGCTTCGTATGGCGAGGAGCAGGTCAGGAAGAACCTTGAGATGGGTTCTGTGGAGACGCTATTGCTTTCGGATGAACTTCGCAAGCTTCGCCTCACGATAAAATGCAACAACTGTGATTTTGAGGAGAAGAAGACCTTTATGAAAAAACCGGGTGAGGAGGAATATCAGCCCGGGAACTGCCCGAAGTGCGGCGGAAGCCTCCGAATCGTGGAATCCATCGATATCGTGGAGGAGCTTTCGACCATCGCAGACCAGATGGGAACGAACATAGTTTTCATTTCGAACGAGTTTGAAGAAGGAAATCAACTGCTCACGGCGTTCGGAGGTATTGGGGCGATACTGAGGTTCAGGACAGGAATTTAACAATTCCACATTTCAATCGTAGTAACTTTCTATATCTCTTACGTTAATAGATACTTCAAAGGAGGCATATATGAATATTAAATACTGCCCTGATGCCGATGCTATGGTTGACGCCTTAAAAACTGTAATGGACTTGCTCAAACCCATACTGAGCCAGAAGCGGAGATTCAAGTAGAGTTAGTCCATGATTCTCCTCACCGGTGCCACAGGCTTCATAGGTGGACGGGTTCTGCGGGCGTTATCTGAAAAGAACGTTCATGTTAAATGTCTTGTCAGGCGACCTGTGCATTCTGATAACCCAAACATCTCCTATGTGATTGGCGACGTGCTTGATTACGATTCGCTCGTCAGAGCCACAGAAGGCGTGGATACCGTTTATTACTTCATCCACATGATGGGAAGCCAGCCCAGAGGCATACAGAAAAGGTTCGATATACTTGACCGGCTTGCGATAACCAACATGGTAAAGGCATGCAGGACTAATGGCGTCGGAAGGATTATCCACCTCACGGGAATAAGAGCGCAGCAGGAGAAGCTTTCCACACACCTTGAGAGCAGGAGGGAAGTGGAGGAGATAATCAAGAACAGCGGCATCGATTACACGGTTTTCAGGGCATCGGTCATAATCGGAAGGGGCGGCGCAGCTTTTGAGATTCTGGACGCTGCTGTCCGGAAATTACCGATAATACCTGTTTTTAACTGGGAAAATACAAAAGTACAGCCCATCTATATCGGCGATGTGATACGATATCTTGTGGAGTGCATCGACAAAAAGGAGACCATAAACAAATGCTACGACATAGGCTGCTCGCAGGTTTTTACATACAGAGAACTGATGCAGCAGTATGCAAAGGAACTGGGACTGAAAAGGGTTTTTTTGTCGATTCCGGGTTCATGGACACGGCTTTCTTCGGTAATGCTGGGGAAACTCGCACCAGTGGATCAAAATGTGATCTACTGGCTTATAGAATCGCTGCACAATAACATGGTCTGCGAACCTAATGACCTTAAAATTATATTCGGGTTTGAACCTCTTTCATTCAGGGAAAGTATCAGAAAAATCGTGGAAACGGGTTGAATCCCAGGGCAATCAAAAGGATAATAAGAACAGGCTGGTGGAACAGGTAAACAGTCAGGGAATTTTTACCCAGAAACATAAATGGTGCGGCATATCTGCTTTCGAATTTTATCTCGGCGATTCTTCTGACAATGTATTTCCCCGAATATATGCCAAGCATAAGAACGCCGAGCCATGGTATGAGGGGAAAATAATCGAAGGTGAAGAAGTTCTTTGGCATGAAGCCAAGCCAGAACAGGTAGGAGAAATCGAATTGATTTAGCTGCAGGTAAAAGCCGCATAAGATAATCAACAAACCTCCAGCGAGATTTAGTTTATTGTACCTGATGAAAAAAGGCACAAGGAAGGAGGTGGCTGCGAAGAAATGCAGTATGCCGAAAAATACTGTTCCCTGTGGTACGAATATGTAGGTAAACAGGGTTATAAAACCTGCAAAAACCAGAAGCTTGCCTCCTCGTTTAAAATATCTTTTGGTAAAATTTTCTTTGTTTTTCTCAAAGCTGACAAAGGCTGCAACCCCTGATACGAAAATAAAAATAGCAGCTATTGCTCTTGGAAAGACAAATGAGTAAAGAAAACTTCCCGGCATGCTTATCAGTCTAAAATAACTCAAGGTGACGGAATAGTTAAACAGCACCATAAGCACGATGTCAACACCCCTTATGAGGTCAATCGTTTGAATCCTCCCTCCTTTCGGATTGAATATTGCCATCAAAATGACAACTAACTTCAGAGGAGATATTTATAATATACTTTAGCAATTATAGGATGAATCGTATGATTACCCTGCCGAAGGATGAGGAGATTCGTGCAATATTTGGAGATTGCTGCGAAAAACTAAGAATCGACGGTTCAAGAGAGAATATGGAGGGACTGGTCATCTATGACATGACCGACGGGACAAGAACCTCGACCGAACTTGAAGGGTCGGATGCATATTTCGATGGCGGGCTTTTTGTTATGAGATTCGTTCATTTCCTCAAGGTGCTGGGTGCGAAGAACAGCTATATCAATGTTATACACGAGGGGCACAAGCAGAGGGTGAATTACAATGACATATACGAAGGCATGCGCCGGCATGTGGAGATGTACAGGGAATATTCCAGAAAGAACAACGTGAGGCTGAGGTTCGTAGGAAAATACGACACAGGCATTAACCCGAAGGATACAGATTACGACCTGAGAGCCGACCTGAAGGAACTCGAAGAGGCAACTGCTATCAACCCCGAGCATACGGTGCATTTCATGATCAACTATTCAACGAGATGGGCAGCAGAGGAAGGGAAGGAGTTTTTTAAAAAACTCCCCGAGGCAAACGTTATTCTCAGGCATGCCAAGGGCTATGTGAATGGCGATATGTGGCTTTTCGGGAAACTGGATAACAACAGCTTTGTTTATGCCCAGAACGGCTCATCTAACATCAACTGGAGCGACAGGCAGATAATTATGCTCATTGCCTTATGTCTGCGAAGCCTGCTTCTCAATAAAGGAACGCATCTTTCAAAGAAATACGAGGGGGATGAAAAAGATGTAGTGAGGCAAAAGAGAGAAATCGAGCTCACGTTCATCCACGAATCCTTTTATGATAAGTCGGTTGAAACAAAATTCAAGAAAAGGGCTGTTATTTTCAGTTCATACGGACCTGAAATCTACGAATTTTAGTTGCCACTTTTTAAGGTGCAGGATAATTGATACCACTACAAAACGCAATGAATTTGCGTGTGGTTTTAAATAGTTTAAAAGGTATTAATTTATTTCATGCCTTTCACTCCTACGCCTATTGTAACTGCTGCATTGGAAACGATTCCAGACGTGGATATAATCGTCGATGAAACTATAGAGAGATTGAAAAAGACTAAAATTTTAACACCAGAAAAGGTTACTTCCAATTTTAGCGATGCTTTAGCAACATTGGAGAAAACAGCCGAAGTGGTATATCGAGAATATGAACTCAAAGCACTTGAAAAACTTAAAGAAAAATGCATAGAAAAACTTGGAAAAGATACTACCCTGAAAGAAACTTTAGATTACGCTTTTCCTTTGGTTAAGGAGTTTGAGTTCAGGGCTGGTCAAGCTAGAAAGACAAGAGGCGGTCATACATTTGAAAAAGCAGTGCCTCTTTTACTACAAAAAATGCTAATCCAATGTGAAAAACCTACAGGAGAAGATGCAACAGACACATTTAGACAAGTTGATTTAATTGCTCCTTCTGTCCAATTAGCTAAGGAAAAACCAGACCAAGCAATCTATATAAGTGCTAAAAGGACGTTGCGCGAACGCTGGAAGCAGGTTGTTGATGAAAAAATATTGGGATATGTATATCTCATAACGAATTCTACCGACAAGCGAGATTTGACCGAAAGCAAGATCAATAGCATCAAAGAGCATAAAATTATTATTTATGTCCAAGATTCAGTTAAAAATTGGAGCTATCTCAAAAATGAGAATTTTGTCAGAACTTTAAATGACCTTCCAAAGGATTTAGAACGGTTTAAAAAACGTTAGCTTTTTCGTAAAATTACAATATTTTCTTTGGTCATTGTGGGGCTCAACTTCCCTTGCACATTAGTGGGCGAATTTAATGATGGCATCACTTTATTTGGAATCTTGCGGATTATTGTTTTCTCATGCTTGAAGTTATAGTACGAGAATAACTCTGAAATTATCTCATCTGTAGGAATACTAACTCCTTTTACGGTTCTATTGCCTACTACGAAACATACGACACTTCCTTTATGTGTAACTCTATCTATTTCTTTAAAGCACTTATCCAAATCAATATAAAAGGCTAAAACTTCCCTTGCTCTTTTTTCATCCACTTCTGTTATTTGATTAATTACCATCTCTAAAAAACATGAATGTAATTTTATTTCATTGTTTTTTGAAATTTCACCGCCAAGCGAAATTTTATCAATAGATGTAGCTATCTTATCAAATCCTAACCATTGTAATGACAACCGGCTAAACTGTCCATATGCAACAGTTGTTTTAGAATCGCCATACGGAGGAGAAGTGATTATTAAATCTATCAAATCGGATGGAATTGATGTTTTGCTTCTCGAATCTTCATTTAATATGTGTGGTTTTTTTGGATTTGATGAACATGCTCTAAAAAATTTTTCCATTTTCAAAACATTATTATTAAAGATTTTCTCAAAGGTTAAATAAACATCAGGATTGTGCATAGCTAATTGCTTTTCTGGCAATCTAACTAATTTAAATTCGTCATTTTTAGTGTTTGAGGTTCTCCGAACTGTTTCAGCAAAGACTACTTTAAAAAAATCTCTAACATCATCGCTATCAATTTCGCTTATCCATTTCTTAATTACTGAAAGTTTTTTTATTACGTCTGGTTTGAACCAGAAATCAATATTAAAGAACTTAGGAACTTCATGATTATGTGTATTTTGATTCTTAAATTCAACAAATTTTCTATACTCCTCTATCAATAATTCAGAATCAATAGGCGTAGTTTTAACTTTCGCTAAAAGTAGTGCTAAGGGGTTTATGTCTATTCCATAAGACTCACAATCATGTAACACCGCTTCTACTAATACACTGCCTGAGCCGCAAAAAGGATCTAAAATTATGCTCTTCCCCGGAGTTGCATATTCATCCATCAACCTTTTTACTATAGGGGCTACCATCATAGCAGGGTATTTATAAATTCCATGTGTATAATATTTGGTATCTGCTTTCTCAAAATTCCATGAATAATCTATAATTTTATTTCTGGGTTTTTCCAGAACCTCTATGCAGCCAGCCATGATTCATCCCATGCATCTATGTTATAAAATCCTAAGTATAGCAGAGTGAAAGTAATTATCTTCATTTTGTCTTTTCTCCCTTTTTACTCAAGTTTTTCATTTCAGCAACTTCAAGCAGCCTTTCTATGATTGCATCATAGGTTTCTCCTTTCTTACCAAGTTCTTTTAATCTGTCTCGTATGGATTTAGATACCTGGATGGTAGTGATGTCCTTTTCCATTATAAGCACTACTTCTAATATAGTAACTATTGGCTTTTAAGTTTTTCTATAGCATCCATATCATGTATTAATTCTATAGTAGCTATATTTTATCCCCTGAAAATGCTTCCTGTTATAAAAGCCACTATAGCAATCAGCATTGCGAATTTAAGCATCCTCCTTGCCAGCCTTGCATCCTTGAAAATCAGTGGCAGTGAGCCGATAAACATTATATCAGCAATTAAAACAACCGCTAAGTATTCCCATTCGAATATTTGAAGAGGATAATAAGGCAGTGGACTTATTAGAACCGCTAAAATAATGAGCAGCGAAGCCACGATACCTGCGTTCCTCACTCCGAGCTTCATCGGCAGGCTGACCCTGTCCTTGTCCCCTTTAACATCCTCGATATCCTTTATTATCTCGCGCCCTACGATGGATAGGAACACCGCAACCGCTATTATGCCCGTAATCAGGGTCTTGCCCACAACAGCCCCGCCGAATATGAATGCAAGTGCGGTCTGGGTGCCTATTATCATGTTTCCTACAATTTTTTCATGCTTGAATTTTTTCTCATAAGCAAGCTGGGAAGCGAGCGCAATAACAACTATAGCAACTACCAACAGCGAATTCGATATAAAACTCAGGTAAATAGCTAGCAGAAAGGATATGGCGAAAAAGACGAATGAAAAAAGGAGAGCCTGCCCGGGTTTTAGCTTGCCTGAGGGAATGGGTCTGTCAGGATGGTTTATTTTGTCTGTCTCACGGTCAAGATAATCGTTTATCGCATTCCCCGCAATGCCGAATAAAAATGCAACCGCAAAGCCGAGAACAACGGGCTGGGCGTATTTCTCTATCTCGCTTCCAACGCCTATCAATGCCGCTGTAAATACAGCCAACCCAATCATCAGGGAAGTCAGGGGTCGGCTTAAGGAAATATACGGGTTAATATTACGTTCCCTTCAATTCCTTTGATTTCATTCTAAGACCGGTATATCCGCATTTTCTGCATCGGGTTGCGCGTACTGAATTTCGTGCATTGCATTTCATACATATTTTCATGTGCAGAAGAACTTTCTCCGCTTCTGGAAATCTTGCCATAATTCACCTCTGGGGCTTTCTTACTATAATGTTATCGGATTTAACAATTGCTATTCCCCGCACATAAGCTCCTTTTCCCTTACCTCTCCGCCGGGTTCGATTTCCCCGAATATCTGTCCTTCGAAGGAATATACCTCGGCGCCGTTGAGCCATGCATCGGGCATGAGACCAGCCTTCATGCATGTCTGGCACAGGAATTCCGTGCAGTCAAAGCCATGCTCCACCGCTACCTGCGGCAGCAGCAATCCCGAGCACACGCCCGTTGCGACTATCAGCCCGTCCCTGCCTATTACTATCTTATCCGGGAGGTCTTTTGGCTTTGCATTGATGCGCTTCGGGACTGTGAGCACCGTAACCTCGATGGTAAGCGTTTCTATCTCCTGAGGCTTTACAGGGGAAAAGCGCGGGTCGTCCCGGGCGGCATTGATTGCAGATGCTATTATCGCTTCGCCGAGGGGCAGAATTGGATAAGGTCTGCCAATACATCCCCGCAGTTGCTTCTCGGTATTGAGTGTAACAAAAACCCCGCGTTTTTCGCCAAAAACCTTTGGTAAATTATCGGGCTTGATTTTTGTTCTATTCCTCAGGCATTCCTCGATGGCTCCTCTTGCAAGTCGGACAGCCAGTTCTCCTTCCGGTTTTGTGAGTGTATTCATGATATTGCGAGCATCTGCCCGTATGGGCTTTCGTAATAATAGCTTGTAATCCGGGAAATATTCGACTCATCCCCGCCGAACAACAACTGAGAAAGCGAGGGCTTATTGGCATACGTGACTTCAGGTTGTCCCTGTATTCCGCCAAGCGAAGCTGCAACATCTATTGCATCATCAAGGTTTCCAAGTTCATCCACCAGTCCAAGCTCCTTGGCTTTTGCGCCTGTATATACCCTGCCGTCTGCGAGATCCTTGACCTTGCTTAAAGAGAGGTTCCTGTCCTGTGCCACTTCGGTCACGAATCTCATGTACGCCTCTTCGATTGTCTGGTCTGCATACCGTTTTTCTTCATCCGTCAGTCCCCGCCAGTCAGCACCCATATCCTTGAACGCACCTGATTTTGAAATATAGAACGAAGTTCCGTCCTTTGCATAGAAAGCGGATCTATTCTGGAATTCCCATATCACGCCTATGCTACCTGTAATCGTATCAGGGTTGGCGATTATCTTCGTTGCAGGCGCGCTGATGTAATAGGCGCCGCTTGCCGCCACATCGCCCATGGAAACAACTATGGGTTTTTTAATTTTTTTCATCTCGGATATTATCTCTTCTGATGCTGCGGGAGAACCTCCCGGGCTGTTTATTCTCATCACTATGGCTTTGACCCCGTCATCATCGGCTGCTGCCTTCAGGCTTTGCGTGATATCCTCTGAGGTTGCAATTCCCAAACCTGCTGGCACACTGCCTGTGAGCAGCTCTCCCTGCACATAGATTACCTCAACCTTATTTGGAATCCCCCAGTCCTTGCCCCCCAGAATCAGATAGAAGCTCCCGGCTATTATGAGAAGCAAAATGAAAACCGATGCGATATAAATAATTAATTTTTTTGAGCTTACCATAGATGAAAAATGTAATTACGCCAGCAAATAGTTATCCTTTAAGATTCTTCAAGGCAGGTGTAAAGGTATCTTGCCTCGCTGGCTTTTATGAACTCATTGCAGACTTCCTTCGGATTCCCGTCCATCACGATATGCCCTTTATCTATTAATATCGCCCTCTCTGCAACTTCTTTTATGAAATCCACGTGATGGCTTATGAATATAATTGTTGTATTGAATTTCTTGTTTATGTTCTTGAGGGAATTTGCCACATCACGGAGCGTTATCGGGTCAAGGTCGCCGAACGGTTCATCCAGCAAAAGTATGGAAGGTTTTGAGGCAAGAGCAAGAGCAAGCGCCGCTCTCACATTCTCGCCCCCGCTTATCTGATAAGGTTTTGCGTCAAGAACATCCAGTGGTAAATCCACGGCTTCAAATATTGGTTTTGCATAATTCAGCACTTCTGTTAGCGGGTAGCTCGGGAAAAGCACACCCATGATGGCAGGCGTAAAACCCATTCTTGCAAGAATCTCCTTGGAATTTTCCTCAGGCATGTCGGTCATCCTGTACAGTTCATCCAGGTCCTTGTCTGATATACCTAGTTCCCTGGCGCGCTTTTTTGATTCCTCTATGACACGCTGCCCTTTTACACCCAGCCTGTACGCAAGCTGCTGTTTTATCGTGGAATGGGGCGAGAGCGCAAATTCCTGATACATTATGCTGGTGATACGCCTGACCTCCATTCTCTTCGGCGAATAGGTGGACATTTCGACCCAGTCGTTATCAACGAGGAACTCTATCTCGCCGTCATCGGGATACACGAGCCCGTCCATGGCATGGAGGAGCGTGGTTTTCCCGGCTCCGCTTGGGCCTATCAGCGCCACGATCTCGCCTTCCTTGAAGTCGAGATTGATGCTGTCGAGGTCGAGTACTTCGCCCTGCCTGATGAGCCAGTATCTCTTTGAAACGTTGCTGACCTTGATTACTTTCTTATCCGCCTTAAGCTGCGGCATTGGAACGACCGGTTTCATTTTCTGCATGAATTTCTTTACTACAACTTCAGGCTCCCCTTCTTCGATTACCTTGCCGTTTTCAAGCCAGATCACACGGTGCGCAAGGTAGTTGTGAACTTCAGGAAGATGCGAGACCACGAGCGTCTTGAGTTTCAATCGCTCGTTAACGTTTTTTATCGTATCAAGGACTCCCTGCTTTGTGGCAGGACAGGTCATGGTCGCAGGCTCATCCAGAAGAAGAAGGTGGGGATTTGCGGCAAGCTGCCTTGCGATTAGCAATCTCTGCTTTTCCCCGCCGCTCAGGACTGCCGAGGAATGTTCTGCTTTTTTATCGAGATTAACAAGTTTCAGGTACTCCATGCTTTCCTCGTACAGTTCATCGTAGTAAGGCGCATCTTTATCCGGAAGTATTTCATATCCGAATCTTTCGGCATAGAGTCTTCGAAGTACGTTTTCATAGGCTGCCCCGGGCCACAGCCCAAAATTGCGCTGGAGATGGATGGCTGTCATTTTCTGCAGTTTCCTGATATCCTTATGTGATGCATCAGGTTTGATGGTAAATCCATCAAGCTCAAAGCTTCCTTCGACAAAAGGCTCTATTGCCCGTAATACCTTCAGTATTGTGGATTTTCCTCCTCCGCTTCTCCCGATGATACCGAGGATTTCCCCCTCTTTTATATCGAAGCTCACTCCGTTCAG
>DAHXMQ010000125.1 GCA_027371625.1 Candidatus Methanoperedentaceae archaeon
TGGGCATCGGAAATCTCCTTTCCCTTGCCTGCCGGGACGATGCGTATCTTGGTCGCTGCGGGAAATCTCGATGCCATCAAGGGCATGCACCCTGCACTGCGCTCGCGTATTAAAGGATACGGTTATGAAGTGTATATGAGCGACACAATTCCCGATACTCCTGAAAACAGGCAAAAGCTCGTGCGCTTTGTTGCCCAGGAAGTCGCGAGGGACGGCAAGATACCGCACTTTGACCGCACTGCGGTTGAAGAGATTATCCGCGAGGCAAGACGCCGCGCTGGAAGGAAAGGACATCTCACGCTCAAGCTCAGGGATCTCGGAGGTCTTGTGCGTGTAGCAGGCGACATAGCGCACGGCGAGAATGCGCCGCTCACCACCGCCCAGCATGTATTGAACGCCAAGAGCATTGCAAGGTCTGTTGAGCAGCAGCTTGCCAACCAGTACCTTGAGCGAAGGAAGGATTACAAGCTTTTTGTGAAGGAGGGTGCGCAGATAGGAAGAGTTAACGGTCTTGCCGTGATGGGTGAGGACTCCGGCATCGTGCTTCCCATAATAGCTGAGGTCACACCCACTCAAAGCATGTCAGAGGGGCATATAATAGCTACAGGCATGCTGAAAAACATCGCAAAGGAAGCCGTGCAGAACGTATCAGCGCTTATCAAGAAGACCACAGGCAAGGATATATCGAGCATGGACGTCCACATCCAGTTCGTGGGAACTTATGAGGGCGTGGAAGGCGATTCTGCCAGTATCTCTATCGCAACTGCAGTTCTTTCAGCAATCCAGGGAATTCCTGTTGACCAGAGCGTTGCAATGACTGGTTCGCTATCGGTAAGGGGCGATGTACTTCCTGTGGGAGGCGTCACGTACAAGATAGAAGCAGCCGCAAGGGCTGGTATCAAGACAGTGATAATTCCGAAATCGAATCTCGGCGATGTGTTGATCGAGGATGAATACAAGGATATTATCCAAATAATCCCAGTAACGGATATCGAAGAGGTGCCGGAGTCCAGAACCCTTACTGCTGCGCCGCTTGAAAAATTGTTTGAGATTTCCCTTATTTCGCCGTTATCCAGAATGATAGCCGTGCTTACACTCTTTATAATACGGGTATCATGGAAATCCATATTCACAGCACAGTTACGGGCTTGGGTTCAGGCAGGGGTATATTGAATTTCGTTCTTGAGGCAAGTTTTTTCAGCGTGGCAATAAGCCCTTCCTTCTCTCTCCCACGAACTGGATGTGGACGTCCATGCTCGATATATCCTTGCCTGTGG
>DAHXMQ010000126.1 GCA_027371625.1 Candidatus Methanoperedentaceae archaeon
GAGGTATCCTGCGGGTTTAAAAAAGCAAGCGGGATATGGGCTATTCCTTCCTTTGAACCTATGAGGGTGAGAACCTCATCCTCCGGATTCAGGTCCACGTTCATGGTTTTCTTATACCACTTTGCTGCCGCTGTCCTGAAAGAGAGCATTCCCTCATACGAGGGATAGCGGTGATGGGCAGGGTTGTTGAGGGCTTTTTTCATGGCTTCAACGATATGCGGGGGTGTGGGAAGGTCGGGGTCGCCTATGCTCAGGTTGATGACATCGATGCCTTTTTTGATAGCCTCGGTTTTTGCCCTGTCTATGGCTGCGAACAGGTATGGGGGTAATGAGTTAATCCTTTCGGCGTATGTGACCATTGGGGCGTTGTGATGTTGTTTATGGTATATTAAGGTGTATTATTTGGGCCATTATTTGGCTTTCATGGATAATGATATCTGAAAATAATTATGCTAACAGAGTTTAGTTAACGTGAGTGGATAAGTTTTTAACCCTTAACGCTAAAACTAAAAAGGGTACTATGGACAAAGTGAAAATCGCTTCAGAATTTGATCAAAATTCAGACGTGGTTCTTTACTGGGGTGATGTTCTTAATTTGCTTTCTGATGTACCTGATGGGTTTGTCAAGTTGGTTGTCACTTCACCGCCATATAATCTCGGCAAGCCATATGAAAGTCGCTTGGATTTGGATGAGTATCTTGCGAACCAACGGAGAGTTATTGAAGAATGCGTGCGAGTATTAGACAATCGAGGAAGCATTTGTTGGCAAGTTGGCAACTACGTTGATAACGGCGAAATTATCCCTCTCGATCTTGTTCTGTATCCAATCTTCGCTTCATTAGGACTACACCTACGCAATCGTATTATATGGCATTTCGGGCATGGTTTACATGCTTCAAAACGTTTTTCAGGCAGGTATGAAGTTATTCTATGGTTTACCAAAAGCAACGAGTATACTTTCAATCTAGACACTGTTCGTGTACCTCAGAAATATCCACAGAAAAAGTACTTCAAAGGGGCAAAGAAGGGAGAGCTTAGTTGTAATCCTTTGGGCAAGAACCCAAGTGATGTCTGGGAGATTCCAAATGTTAAAGCTAACCACTTGGAGAAAACTATTCACCCTTGTCAGTTCCCCGTGGAATTGATCGAGCGTCTGGTGCTCTCTATGACAGATAAAGATGATTGGGTTTTAGACCCATTTATTGGCGTGGGAACAACAGCTATTGCGTCCTTGATGCACAATCGAAAAGCCATAGGCGCAGATGTTGTACTCGAATATATAGATATAGCAAAGGAACGTGTCCGATTAGCAGAAAAGGGATCTTTGCGTATTCGTCCGATGGAAAGGTCTGTTTATGATCCTGACTTACCTGAGATAAGTGTACCACCGAAGTTCGTACATTTGGGTTCATCTCATCTTCAGTCTAAGTTGTTGGAGCAAGCTGCAAAGTACAGGAGTAGAAAGAATGAAAGTTGTCTATGAATACTCACATCTGGGTGGAGCCGAAATCTTGAAACTGCGCTATCCAGATTGTGAACAAGAGATTTATGATATAATTGCTGAGATAACAGCCCAAAGAACCAAAGTTAGCAAAGAAAAAACGATGCGTGGAAGAGAACTGTATTCACCCAAAGATATGAATCAGCAGTTTCATGAAGCATTCGCAGCCAAAGGGTACAACGAGTTACGTGATACATACATTATAACATTACCCCACAGTGAAGTTTCCATCCCAGGCGCATTTAAACAAATTGATTTTGTGAAAGATAAGGTACTGGTTGAAGTACAGTTCGGCAAGTATGCCTTTATGTTTTACGATATGGCCAAGTTCCAATATTTCTTTAACGAGAACAAAGCCGATGTTGGGATCGAAATTGTGCCCTGTCATGCGCTTCACAAGCAAATGTCAACTGGCGTATCCTACGGAGAACAATTGGTATACGATATTGAACGTCTGAAACGACATTTTCCTGCTGTTCCTGTGAAAGTGATTTTGATCGACGCAGAAGAATAAACCCACTGGACGTTGAATCGACTTTGCTTATCCATCTGCTTTGAGGTTTAGGTTAGGTCACTCCTCCTCTTCCTCCTTCTCCTCCTCCTTACCCTCTTCGATAAGCAGAATCTCCCCGTAAAGCAATTTCTCAATCACCTGCGAAACGTACAACCTCTTCTGGTACATCTCGATATCCTCATTCATGTGGAGCATGGAATCAATCTGAACCCGCAGCAACACGAGCCTGAACTTCTCCATGTCATCGATCTGCATTGATTTTATGGTCTCAAGGAGATAGGGCAACTCGTCAGGAGCTTCCACCACTTCTGCGATAGTAAGAATATTCTCAGGCACGTTTTCAATATCCACTTCCTTTTTTCCTACAAGAAGTCCCAGCGTTTTCAATGAAAATTTTTTATTGTTATCAGCCATACAAACCACTATTCTTTATCTATCAAGTCCTATATTATCCCAGCGGAGAAACAATGGAACCTGTAATTTTAAAGACATTCCAGAAAGGAAAAACAAAGGAGTATTTTGCCATGCCGGAAGGGGAACTACACACAGACCTCGGCGTAATCACGCTCGATGAACTGAAGTCAAAAAACTTCGGCGATACCATAAGCTCCCACCTCGGTATCGAGTTCATCATCCAGAAACCCAGAGCCCCTGATTTTTTCACCCATGCAAAGCGAAGCGGTGCGCCCATGATGCCAAAGGATATAGGGGTGATAATTTCAAACACAGGATTATGCTCCTCGGACTTCGTACTGGATGCAGGCACGGGCTCAGGGATTCTTGCTATCTATCTTGGCATGATTGCAAAGAAGGTGGTTTCTTACGAGATAAAGGAAGAGTTTCTTGAAATTGCAAGGCAGAATATTGCCCTTGCAGGCCTTACAAATATTGAACTTCGAAGAGGAGATATAGTGGAGGAAATCCAGAAGCTTGATGAGAAATTCGATGTTATAACCCTTGATACTATTGCCGCTGCACAGGTTGTTCCCTATGTTCCAGGAATCCTTTACCCCGGAGGCTTTCTTGCTGCATATTCGCCTTTTTTTGAGCATGCAAAGGATATCAGGGAAGCTATCGGAAAAACCAATCCCACCGATGTAAGGACGCTTGAGAATATAGAACGGGGGATTTCCTTCACAGAGAGGGGAACTCGCCCTGCAACCGCAAGGGTGGGTCACACGGGTTTTATCACGATTGTTAGATATTGATGTATCACGAGTATTTTTTTAATTCAAGGACAGTTTAGAACATAAATGTCAAAAATCGTCTTTATGAACAATAAAAAACTATAATAAAATATAATAATGACATAAAAAACTCAAAAAACCTCAAAAATTGTAGATTTATTTAATTTACAAAAACTGTATATAGATATGGAGTTTGATGATTATGTCCATATTTGGGTTCCAAGCCAGCATCCACATTATAAATTTGGTCGATATGGATAACATAATCACCGATATGCATGAATTCATGGAAGAGGACATATCCAGAGGCAAAAGTCTTGTTTACTATACACTGCCTGGTGTGGAAGGAAAGTTTTTCGGCATACAAAAAATTTATAATGCTCTCAAAAGCGGAGAAACATGCATTTTCGTAGTATCAAGTACAAGCCCGAATAATATAATGTGTCAGTTAAAGGAGATGGGGCTGGATGTCGGGGCTTTTAAAAATAAGTTCTTTTTTGTTGACGCCTACAGTTCATTGCTTGTGGCACCTTCAAAAGAAAAATATGTGGTTTTAAATCCTGATAGTATTAACGAGCTAAGCAGGGTAGTGATAGAGTTGTTAAAAGAATTACCTGCAAGCACGGTAGTATTCGAGTCCCTCTCTACCATAATGGACCTGTGCGGGGAAGTGGAAACTATTGAGGCTGTAAGGAAATGGAATAAAACAGCAACGCTTTATAGCCATACCATTGTTTATAATTTCACAGCATGGCCATATTCCCCTCAAACATTGAATTTAATACAGAAAGAATTATTCAACGCCGTCATATATATCGGTAAATCAGGATGTGAAAGCATTGGCAAGCATCAGGGTAATAATCCTGTGAAATAAAATTTGCTCTATGCAAGGGCAACGATTAAATTTAATATAAACCTACTGAATATTGGTATTGATGAGGAAAAAAGTGGTATTTTTATTTATTTTTTTAGTATTGTGGGCTCATGCAGCGGCAGCACAATCTATTATCATCACGATAGGGGTTAATGAAAGTGGAAACGCCAATTGGACCTTGGAAAAGCAAATTCCTCTTACTCCGCCCGATCTAAAAGCATGGGAAGCAGCGATAAAGTCCGGGCAGAACATATCCAACTACAGGGATATACCAGCGTTTAATGCTATGATTAACCAGTTCATTAGCTCGGCTCAGAATTTCTCGAACCGCTCCATGAAAATTGAAAAGGTCAATATTTCTTACGACACGACAGAAACCATGTCAGGCGGATTCGGTATTATCCGCTACAACTTCTGGTGGATTAATTTTTCGCGCAGGAATTCGGATAAGATTTTCATAGGCGATGCATTTCCTCAGGGTCTTCCTTTTTCTTCCGACAGCGTGCTTGTGGTCAAGATACCTGAAGGTTATGACGTTATAAGTGCTTCGCCTGATTTCGACAGGCAGGAAGGAAACAGTCTCATCTGGGAGGGATACCACAGCTTCGGCAAAGGAGAGCCATCTTTGGTGCTCCAGCGCACCTCAGGCGGATGGTTTTTTATATTGATTTCTCTGGTTATTTTTGTAGCAGCAGGTGCAGTGATATTCTGGAAAAGAAGACAATCCCGATATAAAATAGAGAGCGACAGCATACAGGCGCAAGTCACGGAAACCGAAGCTGAACCTCCAATAACACCTATTCTATATCCAGAAGCAGATATGGGCGATGAAGAAATGATAGAGCAGTTCCTTATACGCTCAGGAGGGCAGGCGAGCCAGTCGGATATCGTTAATGAGAGCAGGCTCTCAAAGTCCAAGATAAGCACGGTTCTTACGAAGATGAAAAATGATGGGAGGATTCTCAAGATAAAAAAGGGAAAAGAAAACCTCATAAGGCTTGTCAGGAAATGATGGAGAGAACTTCTTCATCCGAAAGATCGTACCAATTCCTGTATCCTATAAGTTTTTCGGCAAGCAGGCTACCTGCTTCACTTCTGTCTTCAAAGACATGGAGCTTATTTCTCAAGGAAAACTTCTTCGATTAATCTTCCCATTACATCTTTTCCATCATTTCCAGTGCATCTTCAAGCGGCAGCGCCGGAGCAATATGAGGCACTCCTATTTCCCTGAACGGGTAGGTTATCTTCAGGATTGCCTCCTCGTTCGGGGCATCGAATATTGCGACTGAGATGTGCCTTCCGATGAGTAGATATCTTCCTACCAGATCCACTTCTTCGGGATATTTGAATTCTTTCCAGAGTTCAAGAAGCTTTGGTGTATTCTCAGGCACCTACTTAAACCACAGTACAAATAGCATGCACTCACCTCCCATAATTGATATATAATCATGCATTATTTAAGGGCATCGATGAGAATTTTCTTTGCGGGCTCGATAAGAAGCGGGCGAAATCTTTTGCCTCTATATAAACAGATAATCCAGCTGCTGAAAAGGATGGGGCACACCATTGTGAGCGAGCATGTGGCTTCTGCGAAGCTTGAGGAGGCAGAAGCAAGGCTTACAGAGGAAGAGATTTTCAGAAGCGACATAAATTTCATAGACGAATGCGACTGCCTTGTTGCTGAGGTCACAATGCCATCCACTGGCGTGGGATATGAAATATGCCATGCGGTGTCGAACGGGAAACGCGTGCTCTGCTTGTATAAAGAGGGCACGAACGTCTCGGCAATGGTGCTGGGGAATAGAGGCGTAATTTCAGTCCCGTATGTGGACATGGAAGGATTGGAGAAGAGACTTGCTTTATATTTCAAAAATCAAACAGAGAACTCTGGGATTTGACCTCTTTTTTCTCCTCTTTCTCAACCTTAACTTCAGGCTCTTTCTCTTTAGCTTCCATTCGCCTGCCAAACCCCCCGAACAGCTCAACCTCGTGCTGAACCTCAGCTTCCCGGAGCGCCTGCGTCTCATCATATATCTTCTTAATATTCTTTGTCACCGACTTTGACTCAAGAAGAAATGCTATTTCCTCCTGTTCAAGTGAAAGCAATGCAGCAACATAAGGCGCACATTCCTCGTCCTTTAACATCATCCTGAAAAAAGGCAATAACTGCGAGCGGGCAAAACTTGTGGAAACATGGCAATGCGACCCGATTTTTGTACATGTGGAATCCCGCACCTGCCTTAGACCTCTTGTTTGACCGAGTTTTCGCCAAAGAGAAGGAGGCTGGTACTTCACAAAACCTGTATAACGATGAGACCGCGCGACAACCATGCCTGAGGTCATGAGCACGCTGGCATATCTCCACATGTTGTAATTCTGTCTTCGGCTGACCCTGCCGAGGAATAATGAAGCCCTCGAAAGGTAGCGATACCCTTCTTCGAGGTCAACCGTACTTGTATATTGAAGCGGTAGATTTTCATCCACCCACTGTATGAAATCCTCGGGATTCTCATCAAGATTAAAAGTGGCACTGTGAGCTTCAATGATATTTCCACCTTTAAAAATTTTTACAAGTACTTTGAAGATGCTCTCTTTACTATCCCGCTCACCTGTGATTATATCCGCAAGTTCAATTCCTGTTTTTCCCTGCGCAATTGCCTGAAGGTCGTTTATGGCGCTTCGCAGGTCGCCGTTTGCATTCTCTGTAATCTTCTCAATCACCCCGAGCCCGCATTTTATGCCTTCAGCTTCCACGATTCTCTTGAGAGCAGGAACCATGGAGCGCGACATCACAGCTTTTAACTCAATTGGCTTGCAGGTGCCTCGCAGACCTGCTGACATGTCGTAGAGTTCGTTTGCAATAAGGATTATGGGCTGGGTTGTCTTTTTTATCAGCTCGAGTATTGCTTTCTCGCCTCCCCTGTCAGCCGTTCCGTGGATATTATCAGCCTCGTCCATTATCACAAGCCTTTTCATGCCGCTGAACGTGCCCATCTGTGAACCTGAGCCTGCAACCTTTTCGATTATATCGGCAGTGCGCTGGTCGCTGGCGTTCATCTCCACCACCTCCCATCCCATATCGTGCGCCAGGGCATGCGCAGCCGTCGTCTTGCCTATCCCTGCCCTCCCGTAAAGCACAACAGCCCTTGCCTCAGGTGTGCCCTGCATCCATGCCTGTGCCCAGTTTTTAAGCTCTGACAGCGCCTTATTGTGACCAACAATCTCAGAAAGTGTCTGCGGGCGGTATTTTTCAGTCCAGTCAAGTTGTTTCATTACCATTACTGTATCACTTAACTTGACTTTGTTACATTGATACATAAGTCATTCGCAAATCTATAAAATATCAATCTTCGCGGAAAGTGCTGCATCATCCTTCGTGAAATCCACAACATCGATCAGTTTCACTTTATCGATTTTTTTATTATCCGCATATTTATACAGACCAAACAGTATTTCATGAAGATTTAAGGATGAAAGGCAGATATCCTCTCCTGCATCCTCTATCCTCCTCAATGCCTCTTCTCCTTTTTCCGAGTTCTTGTCAAGGATTTCGATAAGGACATCGGTATCGATAAGAATCAATATCTTGTCTCCCTTTTCTTCACTGATAACTCCCTCAAAAGAGCTTCTTTGTCCTTGAACACAACGGAACCCCGCAATTCCCTGAGTTTATCAACGTTGCTTCTTGATTTTACAAGTCGTTCAAAAAAATTGCTGAAGCTCTCATTTGTTCCTTTTAGGGAGAGGAGCATTTTGTAAACATCTTGTTTTATTGTTATTGTCTTGGTAGCCATTTGAACAACATAGTTTAAACATATATTTAATATTGCCGACAAAGTTTGATTAGGAATCGAAAGAAATGACAGCCATTGTGCTGCAACGCTGGCAAATATATTATTGTATTCTTTATATACGAAAATGATAAACAAGCACTTGTCTTATCATGCGGAAAATGACGTGCAGAGCGGAAGAAATATGAGCAAAAATAGAAGTTCCATATCAAAAGCACAGAGCTACAAAGAAATAGGCGAGTACTGGGACAAACACGACATCGCTTGTGCTGGTAGTTTCCCAGATGTGTAAGCTGTGACATAACCATTAAAGTTTTATACGGGCTGAACGCTCTAAGAGTCGGGATTTATGTTTGAAAATTTCACAAGAAGCTTTCAATTGGTAAAGGAAAGTTTTGAGGTTCTAAAAAAAGATAAAGAGATTATGCTGTTCCCCGTAATCTCAGCAATCGTGACAGTTCTGCTGTTGATATCGTTTATAGTTCCCATTTTTTTCTATAACACCGGAATAGATAATTTCGGTTATGTGCTGTTATTCATTTATTACATTTTAAGCTATTTTATAGTCATATTCTTCAATACCGGATTGATAACCTGCGCACATATAAGATTGAACGGCAAAGACCCGACCTTCATGGATGGCTTTAATAACGCAAAGAAACACATCGGAAAGATATTCGTATGGGCTTTGATATCGGCTACTATCGGGCTTATTTTGAGAATAATAGCGGACAGGTCAAGCTGGGTGGGTAAGATCGTTGTTGCTATTATCGGCATGGCGTGGAGCCTGATAACCTTTTTTGTAATTCCAGTAATGGTTTTCGAGAACATAAGCGTGTTTGAATCAATCAAAAGGTCGGGGTATTTATTCAAGAAAACCTGGGGTGAGAATGTGAT
>DAHXMQ010000150.1 GCA_027371625.1 Candidatus Methanoperedentaceae archaeon
CTTAACGGTTGAATTTTACTGATTTTATATAATCTATATAGTGCATATAGACTATTGAGACAAGTTATATATCACCTGCTCCAAAATCCTCAAGCCCGTTCGGTGAATCGCTGGTAGCTTTTCCGTTTGAAACCACTTTCAGCGTCTTTTGCTGACCAAATGTTGTATAAATAAGACTATCAAGAGGAATGGTTCTGCCGCTGCCGCCAAGAACGCCGGGAGTTATCTGAAGGCTTTCCGCTCCTATATCGTCTTTCAAGCTGTAGTAGAATCCTGCAAAGTTATATGCATTCCAGGTCGCATTTACGTCTGAAGCCAGCATGCCTGCCTTATAACCCGGATCGGTCGATGGTTCTGCAACTGCACCGCGAACCTCCACACTGGTTGCTTGTATCGCTGCAGCTGCAGGTAATGCAGTTAGCATCATACCTGCAAGATTCAAAATTAGTATTGTCTTTAATCGATTCATTTTGTTTAATCACCGGGGCGGGAGTTGTGGGTTAGAGTGATATATAACTTGTCTCAATAGTCTATATGCACTATATAGATTATATAAAATCAGTAAAATTCAACCGTTAAGAAAACCCTGACAGTAGGAGAGACATGGAATGTGGGCGGAGGCTGGACAGTGACTGCCAATTCCATAGATGCTAAAGCATCACCGAGACAGGCATGGCTTACATTGAGCAAGGATGGCGTCAAAAAAGATGATACTGTAGTTCAGCAGGGTGTAGTATATACATACGTCGAGAAGAATATCGCAGGCGAGTCGGATGTACCGCTGTTCGTAACATACATCGACGGCATATTCTCAGGTGCAACGAGCGATGTGGTGCAGTTCAGATACACATGGGCAATCGATACCTCTGTCACGGAACTTAAGGGTGGAGACACTTATGGTGTGTTCAAGGTAATGGCTACAGAGCCGGTTACGTTGAGGAACGACGATAGCACAGTAACGCTGGGCAGGAATACCGTGGTTAACCTGATGGGAGAACTGAATTTTAATGTAGCAGATAGCAGTACAGTGAGATTCTATCCAATGGTTCAATATCAGATTTCAGGCGCAGCACCAACCGGTTTGGTGACTGGGATAACGGAAAACGGAACGGTGACACCAACCTCAACAGCATCTGCGCCAACTGATACCCCGGCGCAAACAGAGTCGGTACAACAGCAGCCAATAATAACACCAGCACAGACCCAAGCAGCAATACCACCTCCTAAAGCTCCAGGCTTCGAGGCAGTACTTGCAATCGCAGGATTGTTTGCAGTGGCTTACCTGGTGCTAAGGAGAAAATAACGGATTTACTGATTATATATAGCTTCTATAGATTCTTGGGAGAAGCTATATATATTTTATTCCCAAATTCGGGATGGTGATTAAAGAAATGAATCGATTAAAGATAACCATAATTCTGATTCTGGCAGGCGTGCTGGTAGCCGGATGTGTAAGCCAGCAGCCTTCCGGCGTACAGCCGACAACAACCGTGCAGCCTACAACAGCCACACAAACCGTAACGTTAAACGGCGCAGGTTCGACGTTGATATATCCTCTGATGTCAAAGTGGAGTGTTGAATATTCTAAAATAAACCCGAATATCCAGATCAATTATGCGAGCCAAGGGAGCGGTTTTGGTCAACAGCAAATACATGAACATTTGGTTGATTTTGGCGCAAGCGATGCACCCCTCACGGAACAGCAGTATAACAATTTTACAGGAATCCTGCATATTCCTGAATCCATAGGCGCAGCAGCAGTGGTTTATAACCTTCCAGGCATACCGAAAGGATTGAAATTGACCGGGAATGTGCTGGCGGATATTTATCTCGGAAAAATCACAAAATGGAACGACCCGGGGATAACTTCGCTTAACCCTGGCATCCAGCTTCCTGATAAGAACATCATAGTAACTCACAGAAGCGAGGCAAGTGGTACAACCTTTG
>DAHXMQ010000152.1 GCA_027371625.1 Candidatus Methanoperedentaceae archaeon
AGTCCGACAGGAAATTCCTTGAGCTTATCTTCCCTGGTGACGCCATCGATATGTGGATAGAGCTTAAATCAGAGGAATACAAGCAGAACTCGATAAGACCTACGCCATACGAGTTCTACCAGTACTTCGATATATAAACCAGATTTCATTCCAGCATGATCGAAGGCGTGCTGGAGTTTTCCTTTTATTGGCGGTTTGCTTCTGCCGAATACCGTCAAAACTAAAAAGGTATGAACACAATAAATGTGGACTTGGCGGTTCAGAGAAAGCTCATAGCGATTCTGAGGGTAATCCATGAAAGCCGAGCCCCTATAGGGGCGCGGTTGATAGCATACAGAATGAATGGACAAGGATACACCATTGGAGAGCGGGCTGTACGTTATCATCTCCGTATTCTGGATGAGCGAGGTCTTACGCAACGCCTTGGGTACGATGGCAGGGTTATTACAGAGCGGGGAATAGATGAGTTAAACAATGCACTGGTTGGGGACAGACTTGGTTTTATTATCACCAAAATAGAAAGACTCATGCTGGATACTACTTTTGACCTTAAAACAAATCAGGGCAACGTGATTATCAACATGTCAATTATAAATAAAAATGATTTTGATGAGACCATGGAAATCCTTAAGCATGCGACACGTAACGGATATCCATTCAGCCCATATATCAAGTTAATAGAAGAAGGTACAGTAACTTCGGATATTGAAATTCCTGAAGGAAAAATCGGGATTGCGACCATGTGCAGTATAACAATCGATGGGATTTTGCTCAATAACGGGATTCTTGTTAATCCTAAATACGGTGGCATACTGAAAATGGAAGACAAAAAACCCCTTTGTTTTGAGAATATAATTGCTTACGGTGGCACCACTATCGATCCGATGCGGATTTTTATATCAAAAAAAATGACTGGAGTTCTCGATACCGTGAATACAGGGTCGGGAAAACTTCTTGCAAATGTTCGCGAAATTCCAAGGGTGGCTCTTTCGAAAGCTAAAAAAGTTCTAAGCTCCATTGTAAAAGCTAAAATAGGAAGTATAGCTGAGATTGGAGAGCCAGGGAAGTCTGTGCTTAATGCAACAATTGATGCTGGAAAAGTTGGTATCGTGGTGTACGCGGGCACTAATATCATGGCTGCCGTGAGTGAGATGGGCATTAAGGTAGCTACATATCCAATTTCCACTACTATCGATTTTAATGAACTGGAAAAGCTGGGATGAAAATGTTATCGAACCTGCACATACTGCGGGAAGGAGGCTTTTACAATACAAGAAAACTGAACAAGGAAGGGTTTAACAAAAATCCAGAAGCCCCGGGAGGGATTTGAACCCTCGACCTAGAGATTACAAATCTCTCGCTCTGCCAGGCTGAGCCACCGAGGCTTGGAGAAGCTTTTAAGGTTCGGGTTCCATTTAAAAGCTTCGGTAATTATTCCAGAAAATTCGCAAACAAGCTCTTCGAATAAATTTATCTTTAAAAATTAATTAGTAGAAAAGTATATATATTATAAAAGATGATTTTTAGAAAAACTAAGGGTGATATGATGGAATCGCTCAGGCTTAGAATAAAAAGGCGCCTTGAGATGTATCTTGAGCTCGACATAGATGGCATCAGGAAATCCATAATCGATATATTGCTGAAACTGAGGAAAGTAACAGTAGATCTTTTGTATCATGAACTCAATCTCAAATTCAGGGTTTCATATAGTGCGGTTGCTTCAACACTCGGATACATCCACTCAAAACTCGGCATCCTCCATGCCTACAAGGAATCGTATAAGACGCCCATAGTTTACTCGCTAAAAGAAGAATACGTAGATATTATAAAAAGCGTTTTAAGTAAAAGTTAACACGTCATTGAACAAATCTCGTCATTTAATTCGATAATTCGCCTTATTATTCTTTCATCAAGCTGTTTTTTTCTCAAACTCAAAA
>DAHXMQ010000180.1 GCA_027371625.1 Candidatus Methanoperedentaceae archaeon
TAAAAGCAGGCGATTTTGTCCTCGCAAACATAGACTGCGCCATGACCCACGACATCACAGGACCGCTTGCTGTCGAGGGCTTCAGGGAGATAGTAAAAGGCAAAAAAACGCAGAAAGTATGGAACCCGGATAAAATAATAATTCTCTTTGACCATCAGGTGCCAGCGGATTCCTTAAATGCCGCAGCCAATCATATCATGTTGCGCGAATTTGCGAACGAGCAGGGAATATTGAACTATGATGTTTTTGAGGGCGTGTGCCACCAGGTGATGCCAGAAAAGGGGCATGTCAGACCCGGAGACCTCATCGTAGGCTCAGACTCCCATACATGTTCCTATGGCGCTCTCGGTGCTTTCTCCACAGGCATAGGCAGCACTGACATGGCTTTTGTCTTTGCAACAGGAAAGCTCTGGTTCAGGGTGCCTGAGACCATGAGGTTCGAACTTACAGGAAAACTTTCAAGATGCGTTTATCCAAAAGATGTCATACTCCATCTCATAGGCGATGTCGGCGCAGAAGGGGCAAGGTATAAGGCAGCCGAATTCTGCGGTTCCACAGTAAAAGGAATGGCTATTCCCGGCAGGATGACCATGTGCAACATGGCTATCGAGATGGGAGGGAAAGCAGGTATTGTCGAGGCGGATGGGATTACAGAAAAATATCTCAAAGAAAGGGTACCAGGCTTCAAACTTGATCCTAAGTGGAAAAGCGACGAGGATGCAGCGTTCTCGGAAACAAAAGCATACGACATTTCTGACCTCCCGCCGCAGGTGGCTTGCCCGCATAACGTTGATAATGTAAAATCAGTGGAAGAGGTGGAAGGGATCAGGCTCAACCAGGTATTCGTGGGCTCATGCACCAATGGCAGGTTTGAAGATATGGAAGTCGTGGCGAAAATAATGAAAAGTGAAAAAGTTGCAAAAGGGCTTCGCCTCCTGATTATCCCGGCTTCGCATGCTGAATATATGAAGACGCTTCGCGCAGGATACATCGAGCAATTCATGGAGGCAGGTGCCATTGTGGAAGCGCCGTGCTGCGGACCGTGCATGGGTGGCTCTTTCGGGCTTCTTGGTAAGGGCGAGGTCGGGCTCTCCACATCGAACAGGAATTTCAAGGGCAGGCAGGGAAGCCCGGATGCTCTTGTTTATCTCTCATCCCCTGCCACTGCGGCTGCAAGCGCTCTCTATGGCGAGATCATAGACCCGAGGAAGGTTTAAGGAGCAAAATCTGCGTTTATCTGTGTTCATCTGCGGTTAAATATGATAAGCGAAGGCGCAAAAAAAGTACTGGAATGCTTTGGCGTTAAAAGAGGGGAGAGCGTGCTTGTTGTAGTGGATACGAAAACCCCTTTATCCATTACGAAGGCTTTGTTCGAAACTGCCAGAAACTTGGGTTGCGAGGTTATGATCATGACCATGCTTCCAAGAACCCGGCATGGGGAGGAGCCGCCGCTTGCGATAGCAGAAGCCATGAAGAATGCCGATGTGGTTATTGCTCCGACCACTTTTTCCCTTACGCATACACAGGCGAGGATCGATGCCTGCAAAAAGGGAGCAAGAATTGCTTCCATGCCTGGTATCACAGAGAAAATGATGAGTTCTGGCGGAATGACGGCTGATTATAATAAGGTCAATGATGTCGCAATCCGATTGAATGAAAAACTTGAGAATGCCCGCAAGGTGAGGGTTATTACACAGATTGGAACTGATATCGTATTTGACCTTGAAGGATGCAAATGGATGATGGACACAGGGCTCTGCAAAGAACCGGGATGCAGCAGCAACCTTCCTGCCGGCGAGTTATACATTGCGCCAAAGGATGCAAATGGGGTTTTTGTGGTGGATGGTTCCATGAGCGGGTTCGGGATTCTTGATTCACCTCTTGAATTTTCTGTCAGAAAAAGGTATGTTACAGGCATTAAAGGCAGGCAGGCAAAGGAACTGAATGCCATGCTCGATGCGGTCGGGGATAAGGCTCGAAATATTGCTGAGTTCGGAATCGGAATAAACCCGCAGGCAAAGTTAATCGGGAATGTGCTTGAGGATGAAAAAGTGGGAGGCACGGTGCATATTGCTCTCGGGGATAACAGTACCTTTGGCGGGGATGTGATTGCAGGGATTCATCTTGACGGCATTATCACAAAACCCAGGCTTTTTGCGAATGAGAAGGAATTTATTTTAGGCATTGATGTCTAATATATTGCGGAAAAATATACTATCTAAGGCAGGCAAATTTTTGGATAAGCGGTTATTTTTAATCTTTATTCAGATTTATTAATCGGGTTCCGCATGGGAATTTCACGAATGCATATTTATCATTGTACCATCCGAGTATCGTACCGCTGCCCCATGCACTGTGCATTATTTTTGTTCCAATTTTTGTCGCTTTATTCATATTCGTCCCTCTCTGGAATATAATTGCATTCCTGGTTTTTGATGCACGCCGGGAATTCCTCATATTCCTGAGTTATCACTTTGAAAAAACAACTTATGGTTGTGTTTTTCAAGCATTTCATAGATTTCAC
>DAHXMQ010000204.1 GCA_027371625.1 Candidatus Methanoperedentaceae archaeon
CTCAATATTTCCGGTAGGTCTTTTTCCTGTGACCTGCTTCTACCACCAGTATCGGTGCTAACATTGTTATTTGATTAATAATGTAATGTATTATCGTTATATTTATGTACTGCAAGAGCTATCTAAAATGCCGCAACTTAAACATCCAGCAGCGGTTCAGGTAAAAAGGAAAAACTTAATTGTAATGCAGATTAATAGCGATTCGGAGAAATAATACATGGCGCCATTTATCGAAATTAAAAACCTTCGTGTCGGGTTTGACGGAGTTGATGTTCTAAAGGATATTAGCCTTGAGATGAAAGAGGGCGAGATTCTCGGGATACTTGGAAAGAGCAGCGCAGGGAAATCCATCCTCATGCATGTGCTGAGGGGCGTGGAGGCTTTCGATGATATCTCAGGAAGCGTAATATATCATCTTTCAGTATGTAACAAGTGTGGATATATCGACCACCCGAGCAAGGCTGGGACAGCCTGTCCAAAATGCGGTGCATTTCTTGAAAAACTGGATGCCGATTTCGTTCAATTGCCGATACACGACCCCCTGCGGAAGGACATAACCCGTAGAATTGCCATCATGCTGCAGAGGACGTTCGCATTGTACGGCGATGAGAGGGTTATCGTAAATGTCATGAATGCGCTCAACGAGATCGGAGAGCTTGGACCCGATGCAATCCACAGAGCCGCAGATCTGCTTGACCAGGTCAACCTTTCAAACAGGATGATGCATATTGCAAGAGAACTCTCAGGTGGTGAGAAGCAGCGCGTTGTTCTTGCAAGGCAGCTTGTCAAAAACCCGATCCTGCTGCTGGCTGATGAGCCCACGGGTACGCTTGACCCGAAGACCGCCGAATTGGTGCACGAAAGCATATTGAACGCAACGAAGAATTACAAGATGGGGCTTATTATCACATCCCACTGGCCACAGGTTATCGAGGAGCTTGCGCACCGTGCGCTGTGGCTGGATGAAGGGAAAATCATAATGGTTGGAGAACCTTCGGATGTCGCTGCGGCGTTCATGAAAGAAGTTGGAACGATAGGCGACCATGAAGAGGTAAAAATCGGTCAGCCCATTATTCGCGCACATGACCTGCACATGACATATTTCTCCCTTGACAGGGGTATAGTGAGGGCTGTCAATGAGATAAGTTTCGATGTGAAAGAGGGCGAGATATTCGGGATAATAGGCGTGAGCGGCGCAGGCAAAACCACCACGTCGAAGATCATTTCGGGATTGCTCAAGCCGACCACGGGCTCCATTGATGTGAGAATAGGGGATGAGTGGGTTGACATGACGCAGCCCGGTCCTGATAAGAAGGGAAGAGCCACCAAGTACATCGGCGTGCTCCATCAGGAGTACAGTCTTTATCCTCATCGCAATGTTATCGATAACCTCACAGAAGCTATCGGGCTTGACCTGCCTGTTGAGTTAGGAGAAAGAAAAGCTATCCAGACATTGACGACCGCAGGCTTTACTGAGAAGAAAGCTGAAGAGATTTTGACGAAAATGCCCGATGAACTCAGTGAAGGGGAAAGACACAGGGTTGCGATGGCTCAGGTGCTTATCAAAGATCCGAGGATACTTGTTTTCGATGAGCCCACAGGAACAATGGATCCAGTTACGAAAATAGAAGTTGCAAAGTCTATTCTCCATGCCAGGAAAGAACTCGGGGAGACGTTTGTCATAGTATCGCATGACATGGATTTTGTTGCGCAGGTGTGCGACAGGACAGCGCTTATGCGTCTTGGAAAGATTGTGGATATCGGTGATACGGACGCTGTTTTATCAAAACTTTCCGAGAAGGAGCGGGAGGAAGCTCTGGAAGGAATAGTTAAGGAACTGAAATAACCAGATGAAAGAAGGATATACGCTGATGCCCAAGAGGATACGTGATTTCGATAGAGATTAACGGGCAAAAACTAGAAGTAAACGACGGGGCAAGCCTAAACGACGCCATTTTGCTGAGCAAGGCTCTCTATATCCCCGGCACAACAATCGGCATACTGAAAGCAGGAACGAAAAAGGAAGAAGCCACCTCCGAGTATAAGATAACCACCTCAAAAGGCGAGTTCAGGATTGAATTACTC
>DAHXMQ010000233.1 GCA_027371625.1 Candidatus Methanoperedentaceae archaeon
AATGAGCGCAAGTTCCCTGTTCACAGAATCCTCCGGTGGTATGTCGCTTACGCGAATAACATCGATGAGCTTGTTGAGCTGCTTCATCACCTGCTCGAGGATGCGGTCATCGCCTGTCACAACTATCGTCATGCGCGAGGTATCAGGGTTCTCTGTAACCCCAACTGCAAGGCTTTCGATATTGAAACCGCGGCGTGAGAATAAACCCGCTACTCTCGTAAGGACGCCAGGTCTATTTTCCACGAGTATTGCAACTGTGTGTTTCATTTTTACTCCAGGTCAAGTATTTCGTTAATCGCTGCGCCGGCTGGAACCATCGGCGAGACGTTCTCCTCATGCTCCACCGCAAAATCAATGATAGTCGGGCGCTCTGATTTCACCGCTTCCCTGATAGCGTCTTTTACATCGCTTTTCTTCGTTGCCCTCAAACCAAGCGCTCCGTAGGCTTCGGCAAGTTTGACGAAGTCAACGCTGCCTTCGAGGGACGTGGCTGAATAGCGCCGATTAAAGAACAATTCCTGCCACTGCCTAACCATTCCCAGGAATCCATTGTTCAGGATTGCCACGATTACCGGGATGTCGTTCTGCACCACGGTGGCAAGCTCCTGCGAGTTCATCTGGAAAGAGCCGTCTCCTGCGATATCTATAACCGTGGATTCAGGCTTTCCAACCTTTGCACCCATGGAAGCAGGGAAACCGTAGCCCATCGTTCCAAGACCGCCGCTCGATATGAAGGTGCGCGGGTTCTTGAAATCAAAGAACTGAGCTGCCCACATCTGGTTCTGCCCGACTTCAGTCACTATTATTGCATCAGGGCAGATTTCGCTTATTTGCTCCACCACAAACTGCGGGCGAAGGAGATTATCCTTTTTATAAGAGAGCGGATATTCCCTTTTCCACGCCTCAATCTTCTTATTCCATGCTTCGGTTTTAACCTGTTCAGGCTTCACATATTTGAGAAGTACCTTCAGTACATTCTTCGCATCTCCCACTATAGGAATATCGACTCGTACATTCTTCCCTATCTCAGCGGGATCTATGTCTATGTGGATTATCTTGGCATTGGGGGCGAATGCCGAGATTTTTCCAGTAACCCTGTCATCGAAGCGCACACCGACTGCTATAACCAGGTCAGACTCCTGGATTGCATAGTTAGCATACCTCGTGCCGTGCATGCCCAGCATTCCAAGTGAGAGAGGGTGAGCCGACGGAAAAGCGCCCATTCCCATCAAGGTTGTCGTGACAGGCGCCATGAGTATTTCCGCG
>DAHXMQ010000236.1 GCA_027371625.1 Candidatus Methanoperedentaceae archaeon
TGAGTTTCTGAGCAAAAATAACTCTATTGATAAACTTCCTTTACTTTTTTCTCAACTTTCTGTGAAATATTCAAAATCTTCTATTGAAAAGAAGATACAAGAAATGCATCCCAATTCTGAGATTGTCATTTTAGAAAAAGATAATATTACTGGTGTGAAAAAAGGTCTCGTAAATGTTAATTTCAAAGACAACAACGATGAACAAATTTTTCAAGAACTAATGACTAACATATTTGAGTTGAAACCAATTGAATTGTTTTCCGATGATAAGGAGTTTAAAGAAAAATGCACTATAGGATATGCAGAAATAGAGAAAATTTTTGCGTTAGAATCTGGGGCATTTTCTTTTGTTTTAATGTAAGATTTTTATTTTAAAAAAAGATTAATTTTTTTATCCCTATACTCCTTAACTTTACAGAATCCGTTATCCCATGCATCAGCAATCCGATCAGCCACATGGATACGTACGAAATCACGAACACCACGACCAGAACGACTGCAACGGCGAACATTTCAAGCCCAAGCTGCTGCGCTGCTGCAAAGCCTCCCCCGAACAGCAGACCATCAGGCAGGTTTGAATTGCCCGAAGCTGCTGCAAATGCATTCTGGGTGAAGAATGCAATCATTGCCACCCCGAAGACGCCGCCGAGCAGATGCCCTGGGAACAGGCTCACAGGGTCTGAGAACCACCTGTACCGCCCGAACCATTTCTCACCTGCGAGGTATAGCGGTCCTCCAAGCACGCCGAGAATAACTGAACTGGCTGGACTTACAAAGCCAGCAAGCGGCGTTATTATAATCAGACCGATAAGGATGCCGTTGGCTGCATAGGGCAATCCCGGATTTTTCTTGTCGATCAGGTATTTGAAGAACATCGTCGATATGAAAGCAGACGCCGCAGCGAGGAAAGTGGTTAAAACCACAACCGTCGCCTCATTATTGAACGCAAGCACGCTTCCCGGATTGAACCCGAACCATCCAACCCATAGCAAAAGAATGGACAGTGTGAGCCAGCCCGGGCTGACCGAAAGATTCACAGCAGGGCTCTCCTTCAAGCCTTTTTTCTTCTCCTCCTGCCATATCCTGTAAACAATGGCGAGACCCGCCGCTCCGGCAGCTCCATGAACAATAAGCCCTCCGGCAAAATCCCGCACTCCCATCAGATACAGCCAGCCGGTAGGATTCCAGACCCACGCAGCAGGCAGGTTCCATATCAGGATGAAATAGACTATGGAGAACGCAGCGAACGCTTCAAGCTTGAGTTTCCGAAGCCCAATAACTCCGACAAGCGCCAGGGTCACGGAAGCGAATGCAGCCTCGAACAGGAAATATGTCCCCGTGGTCAGCCCTGTCCCGAAGTAGCTGGAATCCATCGACCACCACACACCGGATAGTATTCCGGGCGCATTGGTTGAGAATCCGCCGAGAAAGATGCCATTGTAGAACGGGTTCCCGATTATCCCGTCGATTGTCGGGGCAAATGCTGTATTGAATCCCACGAATGCCATAATAAACAGCGCGGCGCAGGTGATGACAATTGTCTTCAAGAGACTATTCCAGAAACGCTCTCCGACTTCCCCGACTTCCAGCAGCCCGACCGAAACCGTCATGATGAAGACGAGCACTGCTGCCAGAATGACCCAAAGATTATTGATAAGGTTCACGTCTGTCATCGGGAGCTCACCTCCCGGTTCCGGCAACGGCATCCACAACTTTTTTAAGCCTGCTTTCAACCTGCTGTGCAATTGGTAAAAGCTTCCGGTTACCCACCTTACCAAGCTGGACTGTGGGCAGAACTGCGGCGACGAATGTCTTGCCGCCCTGAGCATAAACGATCACATTGCAGGGGAGCAAAACCCCGATATCCCGCTCGGCAGTCAGAGCCTGATAAGCCAGAGGCGGATTGCATGCGCCGAGGATTATGTAATCATCGAAATCAACATCCAGTTTCGCCTTAAGAGTTCGCCTGACATCTATTTCCGTAAGAACTCCAAAACCTTCTTTTTTCAGTTCATCCTTAACTTTGGCAACAGCCTCGGTATAACCCAGGGGAACTGGTTTTTTGTAGT
>DAHXMQ010000238.1 GCA_027371625.1 Candidatus Methanoperedentaceae archaeon
CAAAGACCCAAGGATCCTTTCACGTTGAGCCATGGCGAGATGGCTGTTGATACGAAGGGGCTTGTCTATACCATAGGCGTTGTCGGCATCAACGAGATGGTGCAGCATCATACAGGAAAGCAGTTTTATGAGAGTGATGAGGCACGGCGGCTTGCGATTAGGGCGATGTTCGAGATGAAGTTCTATGCAAAGGAACTCTCGCAGAAGCACGGCATGGAGATTGCGCTGGCAAGGACGCCGGCAGAAACAACGGCGCAGAGGTTCGCAGTCTCAGATATCCTTCACAAGGAATACAGGAAGTGCGCAGAGCCGATCATCAAAGGCAACGTGACAGAGGCTCTTGCGCGTATCCATGAGACAAGGGATTTACCTATCTATTATACCAACGGCACCCACGTACCTCCGGGTGCCGACATCTCATTGCCGCAACGCATCAAGCTTGAGGAGACCTTCTTCCCCATAGTCGATGGCGGGAACATCATGCACATCTGGCTCGGCGAGGCTGCGCCTGACCCGCACGGCTTGATGGAGTTTGCGATGAACATCGCGAAGAATACGCAGGTGGGGTATTTTGCCTTTACGAAGGACATGACGGTTTGCATGGATGATTTCGATGTGGCTTCTGGCTTGCTTGAGGAGTGCCCGAACTGCGAGAGCGAGAATGTGGAGCACCTGAGCCGGGTTACAGGGTATGTGCAGGCTGTTTCCGGGTGGAATGAGGGGAAGAAGCAGGAGCTGAAGGACAGGAAGAGGTATGGGGTGGGAGGGGTGGTGTGAGGAAAAGGTGTTAATATAAATGATATTAAATAGATTATTTGTACCATCAAATTGCCTTCAGGGAGGAGAACTCCCAATTCATTTACTTTGGTCGCGAGATAAAATACTCAAGATTCACATAGAGATACCAAAATCTTTTGAGATTTTAAGAATCAACAACGGTGAGGATTTTCAGATACAAGAAAATTGTATAATAAACGTATCAAAATTTGAAGAAAATGGTTTTTTAGGAATGATTTTGAAGACACCGCAATTGCCTCAACCCTCTATAGATGAGACAATTATATTTGAGATAATCGATTCGAATGGAGAACGACAAGTGGAGAAACGATATGTTCACCTCTTTAGACCACTAATCAAAGTCATTTCAGTTCCAAATCAGATGATGGTCAAGAAAGAAAGTAACCAAGAGTGTTTGGTAAACAACAGAATTCTAATTAACAATGAAGGTGAAGGTATAGCTGTTATTGGATTTAAAGTCTTAGAAGACAGCCAATTGAAAATTGTTGAGCCAAAAGGAACTGAACAATTCGCAAAGAGTTTTTGGAGTGACTGGTCTTTAGAGCTTGAGGAAATTAAGTCCATGTATCCTGATCATGCAACTTTAATCAATAACCTTGTCTTGTTAGGAACATCACATCCACAATTAGATGCTTCGGGGATGAAAAAAGTAAAAGAGGTATTTGAACAGCTTAGGAATGAGCTAATGAATGATTTAGTTTTTGCAGAGGATTTTATTAAATCTTCAGTGGTAGCGTACATGAAAAATCTGCACATTATAACAGAATTAGAAAGCTTCGTGACTTACTTGAAGTCCATAGAATCCAATAGAATTATACTAGACAATCCGATTGGTGTTCTAAAAATAGGACGAGAACAAAAAAAATTCAAAGCTGAGCTCACAACTGTTGATCTTGGCTATAATTCATATCCACCAATTCCAATCGAATTGAAATTGAGTGCTGAAGATGATTGTGAAGTTCCTATTCATAAGATACTGGCTGTGGTTCAAAATAATATGGTGATAAAATGAGCATTGATTCTGGTGTTGCTGACACAGCATTAAAAGCTGCATTAGGAGTTGGTGCAAGCGCCGCAGGAAAAGAATTCGCGGAGCGAGCAATCAAATCCATAGTGAAGAAAGCAGATAGTGTAGAACAGATATTTCGGGACGATTTTAAGATAGATGGTCAAGAAATGACTGTTTTGTGCCCGGAAAGTATACAGAAATTCTCTATTGCATTGACCCCCAAAACAAGCCACTTACTTCCAAAGAGCGTTAAATTTTCATATGGTGTTCCAATAAGAATAGAGATAAGACAAGTGATGGGTTTGTTGAACTTATCCGATGCGGTAGAGATTACAGCAAATGGATTCAAAGTCAAATTAAACAAATTAAATCCAGGAGAATTGTACATTCTTGATGTCGAATATCATATAGATGACCACAGGTTTCTTGATTCCCTTGTCGATAGAACTTTCCCACGTGATGTACCTCATACGTCTGACGAGAGCATAAGGCAGTATGAGATGAGCGCTCAATTGAAACATCTCAGTGTCCTCAAGCAAAAATATTATAATGTAAATTTACGCGATGTGGATTTTACTGTTGACATTGCAGTCCACCAAGATGTAAAGACAACTGTGCCTGGAATATTTAGACAACAGTTGGAAACGCTAGTTGAGTTTTCTAAGAAGAAAGGAAGGTCTGAGAAATTTAAACTCATGATGAGGAGCTTGCAGTTGCAGAACCAGAAGTATGCCGGTAAGGAACTAGATATTCTTGAAAATCTCCATGAACTCTTTACACCTATGAAGTTCAAACGATTTGTTGACGTACTAAAAGATTTCCATTATTCTGACTGTATGAGAGGAAGTGATTTCTATGATACACTTCCATTTCCAACGTGGCCAAAATCGATGAAGATTGTTTCAAGAACTGATTTGAATTTAGAAAGACCTGCCGCTGATGGGGTTCTTGCTTATAACCACGCTGATTTTGTTTCGGAAATAGAGAAAGTATTTAATATAGATAAAAATTCAAAAATGAAAAAAAAGGATAGCAAGATGCAAAATAAATAAGAAAATCCTATATTAATTTAAGTGTAATCGTCCATTGGAAATTGTGACTTTGTATAACAAACCAAAAACCATGCTCCCCAAACCCCCACCTTCTCCCTGCGCCCTCCAATCACCAGACCCAAGCCCCTTCTACGAGCGCCTCCACCCGCACATCCCCACCGCCAGCGAGCCCGCGCCGCGCCCAAGACCCGGCGCAACAAATCTGCGTTCATCCGCGTTCATCTGCGGCTCGTTCTTCGCGGAAGCGCCGCAGATTAATAAATTATTCCCTATAAAATTGATCCATCAATCTTTGCGCCCTTTGCGTTCTTTGCGGTGGTGTCCATGCTAACCTCCTGCGCCGCCCTCGAACAGAAATACAGCGCCCTCCTCGAAGAGCGCCTCGGCTGGCGCAGCCTCGTTTCCTATGTCGGCAACCGCAATGAGCCTGTGCTGCGCTGGTTCAGGTACAAGGAAAGCTTCAGCGCAGAATTAGTGCGCCGGCTCATAGTTGAGTTTAATTTGAACGAGAAGGATTTCATCCTCGACCCATTCAGCGGTCTTGGCACCACGCTGTACACGGCGCAGGGCGAAGGCATACCAAGCGCAGGCGTTGACCTTTTGCCGCTTTCTGCTTTTGTGGCTGATACCTTGACGAAGGTACGAACTCTTGATTTAGATGAGGTCTCAAGGAACTACAGGATTTTAATCGAAAACGTGGTAAAGGAAAAACTTAATGGTGAAAAGTTTCCCGATGTCCCTATTATCTCAAGAGCATTTACAGAGGATAAAATAAAAGAGCTTTTGCTTTGGAGGCAAGCAATCTCGAAACTTCCTTCTGAAGTGCAGGACTTCTTTATGCTCCTCCTCCTCAGCGTTGTGGAGAGCGTAAGCCTGACCTCCAAAGACGGGCAGTTCCTCAGGCTCATCCAGCGCGAAACACCCGATATAAAAACGGTCTTTTCCAAAAAATATTCCCAGGCTTATAACGATTTACTTTCCATAAAAACCTTCCAGCACGGCGCAATCCTTCCAGATACCCACGTTTTCCCTCGCGATGCCCGAAAGCTCTCAGAACTCTCATTTCCGAAAGCTCCGACTGCTGTCATCACATCGCCGCCTTACCTCAACCGCTACGACTACAGCCGAAGCTATGTACTTGAGCTCTGTTTGAACTTCATCAAGGATGCAGAGCATCTCAAAGAAATCAGGCACAGTCTGCTGCGGTCGCATATCGAGTCAAAGCGCAACGGCGATAAGCCTCCACACGAGGCAGTGGCTGAAATTCTTGATCTCCTTTCCACAAAGAGCATGAACAACCCCAAGATTCCAGACATGATTCTTGGATATTTCGCGGACATGAATGAGGTTATCATCCAGCTAAGTAGAGTTCTCATGGAAAATGCTAAGGTTGCAGTGGTTGTGGGAAATGTCCGCTTTGAGGGAATAATTATCCCGGTTGATATGATACTTTCGGATATGGCAGAGCGGTTTGGATTTCATACAGAAAAAATCGTTATAACCCGCTATAAAGGTAACAGTTCCCAGCAAATGGGAAAATATGGACGGGAAAAAGTCAGGGAGAGCGTACTGATATGGAGCTTTCAAAAGAAGAGCAACAAGAAATAAACAAAGAAACCTACCTTACAAGAGCGCATCTATTTAAGGAACGGTCTAAGGCTTTAAAAGTCGACATTTTACAACTGATTTCCTACCTCGAAAATTATGAACAGCCAACCGAGTGGGAAAAAGAAGAGCTTGGTATAAGCAAGGAAAGCTTCTCCAAAATAACGAAATTGAA
>DAHXMQ010000243.1 GCA_027371625.1 Candidatus Methanoperedentaceae archaeon
AGAGTTTATTTTGAACCCTGTTTCAGGTAAGCCAATATCTTTTCCACGGCAAGTTCCTTTGAGGAGCCACAGTATGGTCTGTGATATACGCTATTCTTTGTAAATGCCATATACGCACATCCGCCACATGCTCATAATGCCAGATCACACGGTTCTCAAAAAGGAAATGACCATCAAAATGCTTCTTTCCTGCCTGCATTAGAGGCGAATAGTCAATCAACTGACTGTTTCTTTTCAGAGGCAGGATGTATCTGATTTTCTTTGCATCCAGTTCTTTTATATTGTCAGCGGAATAGAATCCTTTATCCCCGACCAGAATTATGTCTTTTACTTTCGACTCTTTAATAGATAGGAGTAAACTTGAAACATCTCTTATCGAACCAGGAACAATTCGGTAGAATATCGGTCTCATCTGCTCAAGAGAAAAAAGTAAAAAGAAATTTATTTGTGGGACATAGTCCTGTTTGGTATGATATCAGATAAGTAAGAGCTCTGATAACAATCCTGCACATTCTTTATTGGCGATATTGTAAAAACGGATGAGGGAGACTGTTTTAGGGGAGAATATATTCCAAGGAAATATCACAGGATTCTTGACAGGATTTACAATCTCAGGACAATTATCGAGCGAAAGAATGTCTCAGGTTTGCAGGCAGGGAGGACAAAAGGGTAGTCCGTGCAGGTGAAGATGGCAATTTTTCAGATGTGAATTATGAGCAGTTTGATTTTATGTCCCGGAATGCCCCTTGCCTGTACCCATGCCGCAGTTGTACCTATCTGCCCCTATGTAACGGCGGATGTGCGTATATGGCATTTACAAAGAATAGCGTATATCACAGACCATACTGTGGCTCCTCAAAGGAACTTGCCGTGGAAAAGATATTGGCTTACCTGAAACAGGGTTCAAAATAAACTCTTCATGATTTTTTCTCTTTTACTGCGTGCCGGTTTCGATTTACTCAGTTTTGTGGAAGCGAAGGTGTGAGTTCCTCTTCGTTTACACGGCTTAAAACGCGGTCAAGGATGAAGCTGCGGTCGAAAGTGGTAAGAGACGCCGTCAGGTAGAGTGCAAGCGGGCGTGTCGACTGCTGCAGCCTCAACAGGTTCCATGTGCGGCTCAGCCGTTCGATGTGCGGCAGCGTCTTTTCCGGCAGGGGGGTCTGGAGCATCAAAGCGGTCATTCCTTCGCAGAGTTTATCCTCGAAAAGACTCAGGCGCTCTTCTGCTGCAAGAAAACGGCTGCGCAGTATCGCCTCTGCACGTTCCAGCGCCTCAGCGGCAGCAGCATTGCGCGCCCGCCGTATGGCTGATCGCGTCATGTGGTTCTCCGTACCGATTGAAACATCTGCTGCCTTCAGGATCCTGCCTCGAAGGGCAGACATCTCCGCTCCTTCAGGCAGCCGCAGCCTGCTCATAGTTTTTTCGGCTTCATCGAGCCATTTCAGGGCATCGTCCGGGAAACTCAGCTCGCCGCGCTGATACCTGTCCATAAGAGGCGCCAGCGTGCCGAGGTAGGAACCGAGCATCTCGATCTGGACAGACAGTATCATCTCTACTCCGGCATCAGCTTCGTGGTTTCCTTTCCGTCGCGCACTTCGGTTAGCCATTCGAGACCTTCCTCAAGAAGAACCATATTGATCCGGGTGACCACATCCGGTCCACCTCCTGCGTTCTTGATGCTCTCGGTATCGACAGCCACATGGAAATCGGGAGGAACTGTTGGCTTGGTAATCGCCGCACTATCGGCTGCAGAGCGTATAGCGTGAATCAATTGCTTGGTGTAGTCCTCGCCCATGATTTCTTTTGTCGACTTCCTCGCCCGATCCGGTTCGAATGGCTCTGCCGTCTCGCTCGCAGCCTTCTTTTCGGCAACCCTCTCCTGCGCATAGAGGAAGTAGACCTCGCTCATTACATGGCGAAAAGCATTCTCCGCGGTTTCAGCCGCAACGCTGCGAATCGAGGCGTCTGAGGGCGCTGTACCTCCCTCAGAAAGCTCCATGTCCAGAAAAGCACGCTTCAACTGCCCGCTGAATTCTTCGCGGAAACGCTTGCTGGCTTCCAGCTTGGCAGCTGTATCCAGAAATCTTTTGTAATGGCCGACTAAATTTTTCTGATCGTCGGGGAGGCTCTTCAGGTTATCCATGTCCTTAAGGCGCTGCGTCACATCCTTGATTCCCGCCCCCAGAACATCGGTTGTTACCCTGGCTATTTCTGCCGGGTCATTCCGCTCCGCCGGCGTACCGGGGACAACCCCGGATAGAATCAGGGGCAGGCTAATGCTAACCCTGTACAGCCTGAGCCTGGGCACAGGAAGACCTCTCAGAAGCTCATTTTTGTGGTAGCGGTGTGCAATACGCAGCGCTTCCACGTCTGCAACGTTCCGCCCGTTCGCGACACTAGAGACTAAGGCGCCGAGAACATCAGATAATTTCGGTTTTTCGTCCACGTTTGTATCTTACCAAATCACGCATTTTTATGAGGGGGGATTCTTCATCTCGATGACCTTTCCCTTGAGGGAGTCATCTGCATCTGTATCAAGAGTGATTTGCTTCTTGGATATATCGATGGTGCTGATTTTATAAGGCTTGTTAGCCCAATCGAACGTCGCATTGGCGACCAAGGCTGCAAGGTCCGCACTGTCGATTGTGAGAAGTTTTTTGTTTGTCGCGTCAATATCTTTCACAGTCGCGGCAACGCTCATAATTTTTCCATGCTTCTCACCTATGGACTGCTCGAGAATTGTGAGCAGACGCTCGGTACCCGCTGGCATATCCTGGTTCTTTGCTTGAACCCGCACATGCATGTCGAACGTGCGCTCCTCTCTTTCGGTAGTAGCGGACTTCTTCTGGTATGCTGTTTTGGATGTGACCTTGGCAGAAACGAACCAGTACCTGCCACCGACTGATGCATCTACCTGCTGCGAGAAGTTGCTCTCAGATGTCGACTCATTAATAGACGTTATCTTGGCGTTGAATTCGACCACTGCGTCGACGACCGTGATATACGGTACCGGAAGCATTGTCAGGAATGGCACCGTCAGAGTAAATTGCTGATCGCTACCGTTATCGTTTTTACGGTTATACGCAAAATCGACATTGACAACCTTCCCTTGTTTATCGAACGCTACTTCTTTTATAAAATTGGCTGTGGTAATGGCAGACTTCGCCTGCGCTTCCACAACGGCATTCAGCGGTCCTCCGATGAGGTTTGCGAAATCTAAACTTGCGAGTTCTCGTCCTGATACCGGCATAATTATGTCCTCCTAATCAGGTACAGCCTCTGGCAGATCTCCGTATTCACAAAGCTCACACAACTGCCGACATTGAGATCGGCGTTATTTATGTTTAGTCTTAACTCTACTGGATATTCTATCATATTATTCCACCTCACAATTTTTACATGTACATCATCTTTTATATATATTGCGGTAGGTTTACTCGCTGCAATACCCTCATGCGG